>PIVL01000333.1 GCA_003354145.1 Paracoccaceae bacterium | reverse complement strand
CTGGATATTCTGCCGCGACAGGGAGACCGGCAGCCCTGGGTGATGACACAGGACTATTATTCTGATCGTGAAACGCTGCCCAACGCGGACCTGGGTGATGGCACGTTGGTGTTTCGGTAACGCAGATATTTTGGTGCGATCACGTTTATCATTCCCTCACACAGCCGCGTGACGGTGGCCAGGCAGGATGTTGTCGCCCACTATGGACTGCCCCAATCAGCGCGTGCTGTGCCTGGACGTCCGATATTGCGGGCAACATTTCGCGGGGTAATAGTGGTTGGGCCGATCTTGAAGCCTTGCCAGCCTCGACGAGCTCTGTGTCCGAGTTCACATCTTCCGCACCCGCCAAAACCCATGCAGGCACTGTGCTCGCCTGTATCTCGGCCCGCACCTTTGGTGTCATCGTCGCTTGGCTGTGAAGATGGATCAACACTGAACACCCTCCCGGATATCCCTCAGAACCGAACGTGCCATGAAAAAATCTGAACTGCGAGGGTCTATGTGATCATCCGGGACGGAACAACTATAGAAATGTCGAGAACAACACGTAATGCGGGTGATATCGTTTGGAACTCTTGTCGTTGGTTGTGGTTCTCGTGCAGGGTAATCGGACAATCAATCTGGGAAAATTCTTATGCTTCGAACTTTGATCACGACCGTTTTCATGCTTACGCTTGGCTCAATGGTGTTTGCCCAAAGTAACGAAGAGTTTATTAAGGCCTTTAATAAAGCTGGCGAAACAGCTGATCTTGTCGCCATGCGCAAAGTAGCGATTCGATTTGCCAAACAGGGTAACGCGAATGCGCAGAATTTGGTGGGAACGCTTTACCACTCTGGTGAATGGGGCGTGCAGAAAGACATTTCAAAGGCCATGAAGTGGTATCATTTGTCTGCCAAACAAAATTTTGCGATGGCACACAATAATCTCGCCAATTTGTACATTAGCGGAGAGTTTGTGTCCAAAAACCTCGTAACGGCCCACATGTGGTTTCAGATCGCAGAGGCAAGTGGAGATCGGAACTCCAGATGGGCGAGAAGAAACCTCCAACGCAAAATGACCCGCAAAGAAATCGCCGAAGCCAAACAGCGTGCGAAAACCTGTTTGGCAACTCATTACCAAGACTGTGGCTAATCCGTGCTATCAGTTTAATTTGTGACCAGCAGACAAAAACGTAGGGTGCGCATCATGCGCACCCTTCAATTTACCGGCGACGGTCGCGTCGGGCGCTCATGGGTTGGAACGCTACGCCAACATGCGCTTCGCAATAGGGTTTGCCGGATTGCACGGGTAGGCCGCAGAACCAGAAATCTTCGGTTGCGGGGTCACCCACGGGCCATTTGCAGGTCCGTTCGGTCAATTCCATCAAGCTGATCTTCTTGGAACCCTTTTCAACCTCGTTGACCTTGGCCAGCGCTTCGGGGCTGATTTCGTTTGCCGAAGGCTGCGGTGGCAACGGTTGCCCGGCCGGAATAATCTGTTTGCGCGCCGGGATGTTTGGCCGGTTTCCTGCTGCAGGTGAGTTCGGCGTTATCGGGCGTGCGGCCTCGGTTTTGGGCGAAGGCCTCGGCTCGGCCTTGGGTTTCGGCGCGGGTTTGGCCTTGGGCTCGGCTTTGGCACCTGCCGCGGTGGCACGGTTAGACAGGCCAAGGCGATGCACCTTGCCGATCACGGCATTGCGTGTGACGCCGCCAAGTTCCTTGGCGATCTGGCTGGCCGACTGGCCTTCTCCCCACAATTTTTTGAGCGTTTCAACGCGCTCGTCAGTCCAGGACATGGCAGGCCTTTCCAGCTCTAGCGTTTCAGCAAAAAGCGGCCCCGAAATGCGACCGCCACTGAAATTCGTATCAGCGCCCTATTTTAATCACTGTGGCCTGAGTTACAAGGCGTAGTAACACTTGCTGTGCAGAAGTTTTGCACTGAGTCGTCAAACATTGGGGAACATATCATGCAAAACCAAACCGATTTCGGGGTGCGCCGGTTCGGGCGGGTCAATTGGCTGGGGCTGTTTACCCTCGCTCAGCGCGAGGTTCGGCGATTCTGGAAGGTCAAGACACAGACGATTCTGGCGCCATTGGTGACTGCCGGGTTGTTTCTGCTGATCTTCAGCATCGCCATCGGCCCATATCGTGGCGAAGTGATGGGAGTTCCGTTCATGACTTTCATTGCACCGGGGTTGCTCATGATGACGGTGATCCAAAACTCGTTCGCCAATACGTCGTCGTCGATTTCGACGGCTAAGGTGCAAGGTAATATCGTTGATACGCTGATGCCGCCCCTGTCGGCGACCGAACTGATTCTGGGTTATCTGACAGGGGGAATTATGCGCGGGTTGCTGGTGGCGCTGGCCATCGCGGTTGGGTTGGCGCTGGTGTTGGGCATCGTGCCGCAATACCCGCTATTGCTGTTGCTGTATGTGGTCGTCGGATCGACCTTTCTGGGCGGGCTGGGCATTGTGGCGGCAATATTTGCCACGCGGTTTGATCAGCTGGCGGCCATTTCCAACTTTGTCATTACGCCTTTGGCCTTTTTGTCGGGTACGTTTTATTCGGTCCAGTCGCTGCCGCCGATACTAAACACAATCACCCATTTGAACCCGATTTTCTATCTGATTGACGGCGTGCGTTTTGGCATGATCGGAGTCTCGGACAGCTCAATTGTGTTGGGCCTGACTGTTTCGTTCTGCTCGGCACTGGCCGTGGGCTTGCTGGCCTGGTGGATGCTGAAAACCGGGTACAGGATCAAGGCCTGACACGGCCTTCGCGTATCGCCAGCAACAGGGCACCCGATATGATCACGCCGGCCCCAACGACCGAAATCCAATCGGGCACCAAGTCAAAGATGGCAAAGTCATATAGGGCGGCAAACACCAGCACGGCATAGCTGAAGACCGCGACCGAGGCGATGGCTACACCGATCAGATTGTTGATAATCAAAATTTGCAGAACCCGCTCTAGTCCAGTCAATTTCTTGATGAATATCATTTCAATCCCGGTAACAAACGCAGCAGCCAATGCCAAAAGCGCTGCGGGTTGAAAACTGTCCGGCGTTGGGCGTAGCAATATCAATGCGCCTGTCAGTGAAATGGCTGCAGCCAGCCAACGCACTGAGCCAACCTTTTCTCCCAACAATGGAATGGCCAATATCATCGCAAAAACCGGATTCACAAAGGTGATCGCCGTGGCGTCCGCCATCGGGATATAGGCCACAGCCGCAAAGACCAGTGTCACACCCATCCAGCCAAACACAGTGCGGCCAATATGCAGTCGCCAGTGAATCTTTGTCAGTGTTGGCCGAATGACCAGTGCCGCACAAGCGACGACAGCAAAGGCAAAGATGAACCGCCCGTGACTAATCTGTAAGGCGTGCAGTGGCGGGCCCATCGTTTCAGTACCCAAGGCTTTGGCAAGTAACGTCGCTGCTGCAATAAACGCCGAAGCACACAGGATCATGAGCGCCGCGAGCGCCGGATTTTGAGGCCTTGGAGTGAACATGGGTTTATTCAGTTCCGCCCGCGATGACCCTGCAGTTTTTCATTTCACCTGTCACAGCCGACTCAAAGCCGAAGCCGCGCCGCGCAATAAATCCAGAGAACGCCCATGCCGCCCGCTGCGAGCAGGAAAGGCAGGCGCAATGCAGCCTCGCGCCCGATGTCGGGTGCGGCGATGGTGACGATCCATCCGCCAAGCAGCGCGCCAAACGGCATCATGCCCCAGCCAAAGAACCGATACAGGCTGTTGACCCGGCCCAGCAAGTCGTCCGGGATCAGCCGCTGGCGATACGATACCGTGACAACATTCCACAAAAGCCCGGCAAACATCTCAAAGAACAATGCCAACGCCACAACCCATGTCGAATTGGCCAGCCAAATGGCTGCAAAACACAACGCCATCATGGCAACGGCAACGACCAGTGACGTCGATTGTCCGATCCGTGCAACGATACGAGGGCAGATCAATCCGCCTGCCACACCCCCTGCGGCCCCTGCTGTGAGCAACAGACCATGACCAGCGGCACCTAACCCCAGTATTTCCTGCGAATAAAGAACCAGAATTGTGATTGTCATCAGGGCCAGTGCATTCATCAGTCCCAGAAGAATCGCCAATTGCAATATTGTGCGATGACCGCGCAACCAGCTGATTCCTTCGCGGGCTTCGACCCAGGCCGACCGACGTACGCGGGCCGCTCTTGGTGTCAGCGCCATGCACCAGACCAACCCGGCCGCCAGCGCAAAGCTAAACGCATCCAATGCAAACGGGGCAGGCACGGCATAGGCAATCAGCACGCCGGCAAGTGGAGGGCCGACGAAGGACCCCATAATCTGCTCAATACTCCAAAGCTGGCCATTGGCCTGCTCCAGAGCATCTTTGGGAACAACCGAGGGCAACACGGTTTGCGCAGCATTGTCCCGCACGACTTCGGCTGACCCCAACAGGAACGCCACACCGCAGAGGCCCGCAATGAACAACCCGACCTGATCCGGGGGGAAGGTCGGCAACGACAGGATCATCGCTACGATGCCAAAGGTCAGCAACATCCGAAACAGATCGGCCTGCACCATCAACCGGCGTCGATCAACGCGATCTGTCCAGACGCCAGCAGGGATGGAAAACAACAACCACGGCAATCTGGTGGCAAAGGCAACGGCGGCAATAAGCATTGGATCACGTGTGATCAATGTAGCCAACCAAGGGAAGGCCAGCGCCGAAACACCGTCTCCAAGGTTGGAAACAGCAGAAGCTGAGAACAAAAGCCGGAAATTACGCAAAGACCAATGAGATGTCATATCGGCATTCACACGGCTTAGCGTAAAGATGTCAATGTAGTACCGCCAAAA
>PIVL01000332.1 GCA_003354145.1 Paracoccaceae bacterium | reverse complement strand
AGGCGGCATGTGCGGAAACGCGACCACGGTGAACCAAAGGAACAATGGTATAGCTGTCTTTTGTCAGCATGTTGTTCATCTGAATACCAATCTTGCCACGCTCGGCAAGATCACCAGTGCCACCCAGTTTGTCGATCAGAGCATCATAAGCCGGATCACAGAACCGGTTGATGTTCTCACCCTGCCACTGGCTGGCTGGTCTTGGTTCAGTACCACAACGGTACGCTGCAAGGTACTGCTGAGGATCTGTGCCGTTAAAGGTGTTGGCATACATTTCCACGTCTGCATAGAACTTCTGGAAGGTGTCGGGGGAGCCCGGATCACCACCAAAGAAGATCGAAGCCGACAGGTTACGCAGTTCGGTTTCAACACCAATCTCGCCCCACCACTGTTTGATCAGAGCTTGAAAGTCCTGACGCACAGCATTGGTCGAAGTCTGGTACAGGATCGAAATACGAACGCCGTCTTTGGCACGAATGCCATCAGCGCCTTTGACCCAGCCTGCCTCGTCCAGCAGAGCGTTTGCACCTGCGATATCCTGCGTGTCGCAATAGGTGTTTTTGGCTGCATAAAGATCAGGTGCAGGCACCAGATCACAGGACACTTTACCTGCCTTGCCATAACCGATTTCGACCAGCAACGCCCGGTCAATTGCCATCGACAGTGCTTTACGCACGTTGATGTCAGACAGGAACGGGTGCGGAGCAGCAACGGTTGCCCGTGTATCAGCGTCAAGCGATGGTGATGGGTTTGTCAGGTTCATTTCCAGACGCTCTACCAGCGGGCCAAAGCCTGCAATCGCAACGCCTTTGCCTTTGGCTTCCATTGCGGCAATCACTTCGGGTGCCAGCTGCAGGTTCCAGGCATAGTCAAATTCGCCTGTTTCCAGCACGGAACGACCGGCTGCAGTTGCATCGCCACCACCTTTGAAGGTCAGTGTCGCAAACGCTGGTTTGCTTGGATCGCGATAGCTGTCGTTGGCCTTAAAGGTAATAACATCGTTCGGCTTGAACTCGGTTACAACAAATGGGCCGGTGCCGATCGGGTTAAAGTTTTCTTCGGTACATTCAGGCGCTTTGGCACCCATGCAGTCCTTGAACTGGTTCATCTGGATGATCGGCGACTGGCCACCCATGAACGGCCCATAGGGGTTCGGTTTAGGTTGATCGAATGTGACTTTGGCTGTCAGATCGTCGATTATGTCTACCGAAACAACACCGTCAAAAAACGATGCCTGCGCACAGCCGCCAGCGGGGTCCATGCAGTATTCAGCGGTAAATTTGACATCGGCAGAGGTAACCGGGCTGCCATCGGACCACACCAGGCCGGACTTTAGTTTCCATGTGATCGACGTCAGATCGGCGCTTACGCCACCGTTGCCAACAGTCGGGATTTCTTCTGCGAGGAACGGAACCAGCGCACCGGTTTCATCATAGCGACCAAGAGGTTCGACAACCAGCGACGCGGCTTCCACATCCTTGGTACCGGCTGACAGGTACGGATTCAGAATCGACGGGGCCTGCCAATAAATAATTTTGACATCGCCGTCCGATCCGCGCTCGGCAAAGGCCGCGGGGGCCAGTGCCGTGCTTGCGATCGCACCGAGCAATAGGGCTCTTAGTTTCATAGTACACTCCTTGTTAGGCACGAATTGTGCCATGTTTTCCCGCTTAACTTGCGGGTATGGGTCGTGCTGTTATTAGGATAAATCGTTTAACTCAAACAGGAATCACATGACGTGCCCGCGATTCTGATTCATCCCCTTGAACAGATACCCGCACATCGAAACAGAGTTTCAGAAAAATGCAAGCCTTGCCGTGCGGAAACTCGCATGATGGGTTTGACACTTTGGACACTCGCGCATAGCGTTTGCACACTTAATTCAGGGGGAATGCGCGTGCTAGATCAGCCGATTGCAAGGATCAAAGGCCTGAGGGTCGAGTTTCAGACCAAGGATGGCCCGGTTGTCGGGGTTGAAAACGTCTCGTTTGATGTAAATCCCGGTGAAACAGTTTGCATCGTCGGCGAATCAGGTTCGGGCAAATCAGTCACATCCTTGTCGCTGATGCGTCTGGTTGAATTTGGTGGCGGTCACATTTCCGAGGGTCAATTGCTGTTTGACCGCAAAGGCGAACAGGAAGTTGACGTTGCTACAAGTGATCAGGAACTGATGCGTGAGATTCGCGGCAACGAAATAGGCATGATCTTTCAGGAACCGATGACGGCGCTGAACCCTGTGTTTACTGTTGGTCGTCAGTTGACCGAAGGGTTGCGGGTACATTTGAACCTGTCCAAAAGCGAAGCTGACAAACGTGCGCTGGAATTGCTGCACGAGGTACGCATTCCAGAACCTGAACGGCGGATGACACAATATCCGCACGAATTGTCGGGTGGCATGCGCCAACGGGTGGTGATTGCAATGGCGATGGCCTGTAAGCCGCGTCTGCTGATCGCGGACGAACCAACGACTGCTTTAGACGTAACAATTCAGGCCGAAATTCTGGCGCTGATGGACCGGCTGAAACGCGAAACCGGCACAGCGGTGATGTTTATCACCCACGACATGGCTGTCGTGGCGCAGATGGCGGACCGCGTGGTTGTCATGTTCCGCGGCCACAAGGTTGAAGAGGGCACTGTCGATGAAATATTCGAGAATCCTCAGCACGATTACACCAAAGCATTGCTGGCCGCAGTTCCAAAGCTAGGTGATATGCGCGGCAAAGTCGCACCAGAGCCGATGAAACTGCTGGGTGTCGAAAGTCAGAAGATCGAGCCGATACTGGGTACGAATGACGTTTTGCTGGAAGTCAAGAACCTGACCACGCGGTTTGACGTAAAGGGTGGATTTTTCCGCCGCACTGTTGCCAGCGTCCATGCGGTCGAGGACGTGTCTTTCTCTATCAACAAGGGTCAGACCCTTTCGCTAGTGGGCGAATCGGGTTGTGGCAAATCAACTGTTGGCCGGTCGCTGTTACGGCTGGTTGAACCACAAAGCGGCACAGTGAATTTTGACGGCGTTGATTTCATGGCATTGGACCCGGCAAACCTGCGCGATGCTCGGCAGGAAATGCAGATGATCTTTCAGGATCCGTTTGCCTCACTTAATCCGCAAATGCAGCTGTCCGATCAGGTGGCCGAACCACTGCGCAATTATCCGGGCCATTCGGAGAGCGAAATTTCCGAGCGCGTGAAAATGCTGTTTGACCGTGTCGAACTGCCCCGCACTTTCCTGCGCCGCTATCCGCATGAATTGTCCGGTGGACAACGCCAGCGCGTTGCCATTGCGCGGGCCTTGGCGCTGAACCCCAAATTGATTATCGCAGATGAAGCTGTGTCAGCACTGGATGTTTCCGTACAGGCGCAGGTTTTGAACCTGATGATGGAATTGCAAGCCGAACTGGGGCTGTCATTTCTGTTCATCAGCCACGACATGGCCGTCGTCGAACGGGTCAGCCATTATGTAGGCGTCATGTATCTGGGTCGTATCGTCGAAATGGGTCCTCGGGCAAAAGTCTTTGAAAATCCACAGCACGCTTATACGCAGGCTTTGATGAAGGCCGTCCCCATCGCAGACCCGCGTCGGCGCAAGTCGGAAAAAGACCTGAACTTTAAACCGATCCCATCGCCGATTCACCCCCTTGGCTATGCGCCCGAAGCATCTGTTTATAACGAGGTCGAACCCGGCCATATCGTGCTGACCAGCGACAGCGGATACTAATGTTTCTTGGATTCAGCTTACTACAGAACCTGATCCGAAAAACCTGAAACAGCCAATCCTGACAGGTGTTTCGCCCTGTCGCGATGAGCAAGCCATGTAACAAAGCGGCTAAAAGGACTTACATGACCCACGCACTTTCGCCCAAGGCGATCATGGACAAGCTGGTGTCGTTCCCGACAGTCAGCCGAGACAGCAACCTGCCGCTCGTGGATTGGCTGCAAGAATACTTGCAAAGCCACGGCATCGATTCGCATCGCCATTACAACGAAGACGGCAATAAGGCGGCGTTGTTTGCCCATGTCGGGCCGTGGGAAGAAGGCGCCGTTGTGCTTTCAGGCCATACTGACGTGGTGCCAATTGATGGTCAGGCCTGGGAAAGCGATCCGTTTACGGTGGTGGAAAAAGACGGCAAATATTTCGGTCGCGGCACCTGCGACATGAAAGGCTTTGACGCGTTGGCCGTTTGGGCATTGGTCGAAGCCCACCGGCGTGGGGTTAAACGTCCTTTGCAACTGGGCCTAAGTTATGACGAAGAAATCGGCTGTATTGGCGCACCGCCAATGATCAAGGCGATGCAGCCGATCCTGCCCAAAGGCAGCGCTGCGATTATTGGTGAACCATCTATGTTGCAGGCCGTGAACGCTCATAAAGGCGGGCAGGGGTTTGCCATCCATGTCACCGGCTTTGAGGTGCACAGCTCACTGTTACCCACCGGGGTCAGCGCCATCATGGAGGCCGCGCGAATCATTGACTGGGTCAATGACACCAATACGCAATTGCAGGCAGAAACGCCTGGCGATATCGCCGCATTGTTTTCGCCGCCCTTTACCACGCTGCATGTTGGGAACGTCAGCGGTGGCACCGCAAGCAACATCACCGCCAAGGATTGCTGGTTTGATCTGGAAATGCGCGTGGTTCCCGGCGAGGACAGAAATGCCTGGAACAATCGCGTCAAAAATTATGCACGTGAAGTCGAAGCCAAAATGCAGGCCGTCCAGCCTGGCTCCAGCATCAAGTTGGACCCGCTATTTGATGTGCCAGCGTTGCGCCCCGAAGAAAACGGCGAGGCCGAAGCGTTGGTGCGTTCGATTACCGGTGATAACGCGCAGCACGTTGTCAGCTAT
>PIVL01000331.1 GCA_003354145.1 Paracoccaceae bacterium | reverse complement strand
AAAATGATCCTGCCAATGCTGTTGCCGGAACGCTGAAATGTTGCGTTTAACCGAAATTTTGGTTTCGATTTCGGGCTCGTCAGACGGAAACGCATCTTGCGCACGCACAAGAGCGGGCGTTGCCAGAATGCTGACTGCGCCCAAAAGGGCACCGCGACGGGTGATACGGGATTGGGACACTGGAAACTCCGGTTTCTCTGTTTGTTAGCTGCTCACTGCCGCCCAGATAGCGGCTTGCAAGGGGATTTTCCAGTGACGACTGGTGAATATTGCGTGACCACAAAAAAAGACCCCGGCACTGAATGCCGGAGCCTTTAACAAATTCCTACAGCTCAAGACCCTAAGGTATTGGGTATAGGCCTTATTCCATCACCGGGATCGAAAACTCGCCGCCCTCTTTGATGCCCGAAGGCCAGCGTGCAGTGACAGTTTTTGTGCGGGTGTAGAATTTGAACGCATCCGGACCATGTTGGTTCAGATCACCAAACACCGACTTTTTCCAGCCGCCAAAGGTATGATAGGCCAGCGGGACCGGGATCGGCACGTTGATGCCAACCATGCCGACATTGATCCGGTTGGCAAAATCACGCGCCGCGTCACCGTCGCGGGTAAAGATCGCGGTGCCGTTGCCATATTCGTGGTCCATCGCCAGGCCAATCGCCTCTTCGTAGTCGCCTGCGCGCACAACAGTCAGAACCGGGCCAAAGATTTCGTATTTATAGATGTCCATGTCTTTGGTGGCGCGGTCAAACAAATGTGGGCCAACAAAATAGCCATCCTCATAGCCCTGAAGGCTGAAATCACGGCCATCGACAACCAATTCAGCACCCTGATCGATACCGGTTTCCACCAGACGTTCGATGTTGGCCTTGGCGGCGGCGGTCACAACGGGTCCATAGTCCACATCATTGCCAGCGGTATAAGGGCCAACTTTCAGGCTTTCGATCCGTGGCACCAGCTTTTCGATCAGCCGATCCGCGGTTTCGTCACCCACTGGTACGGCCACCGAAATTGCCATGCAACGCTCACCTGCCGCACCATAACCTGAGCCAATCAGGGCGTCTGCGGCCTGATCCATATCGGCGTCGGGCATGATGATCATGTGGTTTTTGGCACCACCGAAACACTGTACACGTTTGCCGTTGGCACAGCCGGTTGCGTAGATATATTCGGCGATCGGGGTCGAGCCGACAAAGCCGATCGACTGGATTACGTCGTGGTGCAAAATCGCGTCAACGGCTTCTTTGTCTCCGTTGACGACTTGCAGGATACCTTTGGGTAAACCGGCTTCTTCAAACAGTTCTACCAACATCAACGGCACCGACGGATCACGCTCGGACGGTTTCAGGATAAAGGCGTTGCCGCAGGCAATAGCAGGCGCAAACATCCACATCGGGATCATTGCCGGAAAGTTGAACGGGGTGATGCCGCCACAAACCCCAAGCGCCTGACGCATCGAATACATGTCGATGCCGGGGCCGGCACTGTCGGTAAATTCACCCTTAAGCAGTTGTGGTGCGCCGATGCAGTATTCAACAACTTCCAGACCACGTTGCACGTCGCCCGCCGCATCGGGAAGGGTTTTACCATGTTCGCGGCTAAGTGCCTCGGCAAGCTTGTCCATATCGCGGTTAAGCAGGTCAACGAATTTCATGAACACGCGGGCGCGGCGCTGTGGGTTGGTCGCGGCCCAAGCTGGTTGCGCAGCAGTGGCAATCTCGACGGCGCGATCAACTTCAGCACCATTGGCCAAAGGCACACGCGCCTGAACTTCGCCCGTTGCCGGGTTCATCACGTCTGCGAACCGGCCCGAAGTGCCGCTTACATGTTCGCCACCAAAGTAATGTGTCAATTCCTGCATCTGAATGCTCCTGTTTGTTAGGTTTGCAGTAAGATAGGCTTGCAATAATCCCGTGAAAAGGGGCAAGATTTCAAAAAGGCTTTGCAAATTCGCAGGGGTAGAGCACGACATGGAACCACAATGGGATGATCTGAAAATATTTCTGGCCGTCGCGCGCGAGGAAAGCCTGTCCGGGGCAGGACGCATTCTAAAGATTGATCCGGCAACCGTCGGAAGAAGGGTTGCGCGTTTGGAGGAGGCGTTTGAGACACCTCTGTTTGTCAAATCTTCGCAAGGATATGCGCTTAGTGCGGCCGGGGATCGGCTGCTTGAACATGGTGAGCAGGTTGAGCAGGCGATGCGTGCTGCCACAGAGGCTTTGGCAGGGACCAGCGAAGGATTGGCCGGTCAGATTCGCATTGGGGCGCCGGATGGTTGTGCCAATTACCTGCTGCCGCAAGTATGCGCGCAGATTTCTGCAAGTAACCCTGATCTGGACATTCAAATTGTGGCGCTGCCACGCGTTGTAAACCTGACCCGACGTGAGGCGGATCTGGCGGTCGCTGTTAGCGCGCCAACAGCAGGGCGATTGCTGGTGCAGAAAATTACCGACTATAAACTGCATCTTGTGGCGTCCCGGCAATATTTACGCCATTCCTCCCCGCTTAAAACACTGGAAGATCTGAAAGGGCGGCCGATGATTGGCTATATCCCGGATATGATATTTGACACCGAACTGGACTATCTGAATGAATTGGGAGTGACCCGCGTCGCGTTGGCCTCAAATTCGATTTCTGTGCAACTTAAGATTGCCGGAACCGGGGCAGGGCTGTGCATGGCACATGATTTTGCGCTATCGGCGCACAAACGACTGCGTCGGGTTCTGACCAAAGAGCTTGGCCTGACCCGAAGTTTTTATCTGGTGCGACATCAGGGGGATCAGCGTAGCGAGCGGCTAAATCGCTTCGCTACTCAAGTTAGCGATGGACTGCGTGGCGAGGTGGCAAGATTGGAAGCGTTAGCTTGACTTGAATCTTTATTGCGGTGATCCTGTAATCATTGAAAAAACTTGCGGAGGCTGTCCCATGCTGGTTCATCAAATTCTCAAATCCAAGCCAAGTTCAGGCGTGCAGAGCGTGCCTGCAAGCACCAAAGTTGCTGAAGTCGCTCGATTGCTGGCGAAAAACCGAATTGGCACAGTCGTTGTGTCCGAAGAAGGTAAAACAGCCGACGGCATATTGTCAGAGCGTGATATTGTCCGCGAATTGGCCAAATCCGGTGGTGGTTGTCTGGATCGCAGTGTCGGCGATTACATGACGCGAAAGCTGGTGACCTGCACGCCCCAAAGCAGCACCGAAGATGTATTGCATTTGATGACCGATGGCCGGTTTCGGCACGTGCCGGTGATCGAAAATGGTGTCATGGTTGGGTTGATTTCAATTGGAGATGTGGTCAAGGCTCAACTGTCGCAATTGGCGATGGAAAAGGACGCGCTGGAAGGGATGATCATGGGGCATTAACGCCGCTGATTTCCTGTCTTGAATTATACCTGCCGAGTCTTGATTTAGCTGTTAGCGCCAACTGGCGTTGCTACCTCTTGCATTGTTTTGCACAATCGTGTTTGCAGGTTTAACGAGATTTCAACCGAGGAGGCTGCCATGCGCGTGGCTTTGTATCCGGGTACATTCGACCCGATTACTTTGGGTCATACCGACATTATTCGACGCGCGGCGGCGCTGGTCGATAAGTTGGTTATTGGTGTTGCGATCAATCGCGACAAAGGCCCGATGTTCTCGCTTGAAGAGCGTGTGGCAATGATCGAAGCCGAATGCGAACAACTGAGCGATGAGACGGGCACTCAGATCGTGGCGCACCCGTTTGAGAATCTGCTGATTGATTGTGCCCATGATGTTGGCGCGCAGATTATCGTTCGTGGTCTAAGAGCGGTAGCCGATTTTGAATATGAATTTCAGATGGTTGGCATGAATCGCGCTTTGGATGACAGTGTCGAGACCGTGTTTCTGATGGCCGATGCCAAGCGTCAGGCGATTGCCAGTAAACTGGTCAAGGAAATCGCGCGGCTGGGAGGGGATGTATCGAAATTCGTTCCCGAACTGGTGAATGAAGCGCTTATCGCGCGGACGCGCAAGTAGGCTTTCGCGAACCGCTCTGATCCTGCGGAGCATGCGTTCCGCATGCACGACATTATTTGATTGGTGCCCGCTGGTGAGGGCGTCAAAAACTGATGCAGCCTTAGCGCCAGAAGGCGAGCCATTCAATCAATTCGAAAAATTTCTTGCTCAGAAAAATCAAATCTTCTGCACCATTAAAAAGCACGTCTGCGGCGATCAGCACCAGAAGGAGCAGGCCAAGACCCAAGGCGATCTTGTTGGTCATTAAAGGGACATTCCACAGCTATTCATGAGCACCAGATATGCCCGACCTGTAGTCACATCACAAGACCCGGTCAGTTATTCAGACGACCCATCGTTACAGCGACATCCGCCATACGTACCGAGAAACCCCATTCGTTGTCATACCAGGCCAGAACCCGCACCATCCGATCGCCAATCACGCGAGTCTGGTCAGGCGCAAAGATCGAGCTTTCGTCGGTATGATTGAAGTCGATAGAGACTTTGGGTTCCGGGTCATAGGACATGACATGGCCCATTTGCCCTTGGACAGCCTCGGCGACGGCGGCGTTAACTTCGCCTACGGTCACATCGCGTTTTGCACGGAATGTCAGATCAACGGCGGAAACATTAGGAGTTGGGACCCGCATGGCCGATCCATCCAGGCGCCCCTTGAGGTTTGGCAGAACTTCACCAAGCGCCTTGGCCGCGCCAGTGGTGGTTGGAATGATTGCCATTGCGGCAGCACGGGCGCGATAGAGGTCATCATGGCGGCGATCCAGCGTCGGCTGATCGCCGGTATAAGAATGGATCGTGGTCATCAGGCCATGTTCGATCCCAAAGGCTTCGTCCAGGACTTTGGCCAACGGTGCCAGGCAATT
>PIVL01000697.1 GCA_003354145.1 Paracoccaceae bacterium | reverse complement strand
CAGGACAAGCTGGTGCGCTGCGGGCGTGGCGCATTGTTTGACGTGGCGGTCGATATCCGCAAAGGCAGCCCAACCTATGGGCATTGGTTCGGCGCCGAGTTGAGCGCCGAGAACGGCAGGCAGCAGCTTGTGCCCAAAGGTTTTTTGCACGGCTTTGTCACCCGGCAGCCTGACACCGAAATCTGCTACAAGTGCACCGATTATTATGCGCCAGAATGTGAAGGTGCGGTGCGATGGGACAGTTGCGGTATCGACTGGGAATATAATGGCAATCCAATCCTGTCGGACAAGGATGCGATCGCCCCGGCGTTGGCCGATTTTGACAGCCCCTTTGTCTGGGAGGACTAAGCCGTGAAGCTACTGGTAACGGGGGGTGCCGGGTTTATTGGCTCTGCCGTGGTGCGCCAGGCGGTGCACGACGGACATGAAGTCGTCAATCTTGATGCGCTGACCTATGCCGCTTGCCTTGAGAATGTGGCCCCGGTGGCGAATGCGCCGGGTTATGTTTTTGTGCAGGGTGATATTCGGGACCGTGCCGCGCTGGATGCGGTGTTTAAAGACCATCGCCCGGATGCGGTGATGCATCTGGCCGCCGAGAGCCATGTGGATCGTTCGATTGACGGGCCGGGGACGTTTATCGACACCAACATCACCGGTACTTATACGCTGCTTGAGGCGGCACGCAGCTATTGGATCGGGCAGGATAAACCCGACGGGTTTCGCTTTCATCATATCTCGACAGACGAAGTTTATGGCTCGTTAGGGCCTGATCCGGTCACGGATGGCCAGTTTACCGAAGATACGGCCTATGATCCGCGTTCTCCTTATTCGGCGTCCAAAGCGGCCTCCGATCATCTGGTGCGCGCTTGGCATGAAACCTATGGGTTGCCGGTGGTGCTGACCAATTGTTCCAACAACTATGGCCCCTACCATTTCCCCGAAAAGTTGATCCCGGTGGTTATTCTGAACGCGTTGGCGGGCAACCCGATTCCGGTTTACGGCGCTGGAGAGAATGTGCGTGACTGGCTTTATGTCGAGGATCACGCCGATGCGTTGCTGACAGTATTGCAGCGGGGAAAGGTTGGGCGATCCTATAATATCGGCGGCGAGAATGAGGCCCGCAATATCGATATCGTTACTATGATTTGCGAAATACTAGACACTAAACGACCCAAATCCATCCCCTACAATGAACAGATC
>PIVL01000044.1 GCA_003354145.1 Paracoccaceae bacterium | reverse complement strand
TTTCACGCCGACCACGTGCATGGCATTGATGATTTGCGGATGATCGTAATTAACATGCGCTCGCGCATCCCGGTTTGGGCAGATGGCAGCACGCAAAACGCGCTTTTGTCGCGCTTTGGCTATGCGTTTGTTCAGCCCGACGATTCACCTTACCCCGCAATTCTTGAGATGAAGACCATATCAGGTGCCTTTGAAGTAGATGGCCCCGGAGGCCCGATTCAGTTTCGCCCGTTCACCGTTGGACATGGCAGCATCGACGCGCTTGGGTTTCGGATTGACGGGGTTGCTTACCTGCCAGATGTCGCAGAGATCTATGACGACGCATGGGCCGAGCTGGAAAACCTGGATTGCTGGATAGTCGACGCATTGCGCCGCCAACCGCACCCAACCCATGCGCATCTGGAACGTACGCTGGGCTGGATTGAGAAACTCGCTCCAAAGCGCGCAGTGCTGACCAACATGCATAATGACCTGGACTATGTCACTGTGCGCGACGAAACACCTGATAATGTTACACCTGCCTATGACGGCATGACGCTGAGATTTCCAGTGTGATCCAGACCCTGTTTGATGTCATCCTGCCGGTCTTTCTGGTGATTGGGGCTGGCTACACGCTCACACGATCTGGGTATTTCAACGCCTCACACATTGATGGGATCATGAAGTTCACGCAGGGGGTCGCCATCCCCTGTCTGTTGTTTATCGCCATTTCAACGCTGGACCTGTCGGTCGGCTTTAGCCCAAAACTGATGCTAACCTATTATGGTGTTGCCACTTTGTGTTTCTTCATCGGCATGATGGGTGCCCGCCTGATTTTTCGCCGCGAATGGGAAGACAGCGTCGTCATCGGTTTTTGCTGCCTGTACTCTAACCTGTTGCTGATGGGCCTGCCGATCACCGAGCGCGCCTATGGGGCAAGTAACCTGACCGGCTCATTTGCTATTGTCTCAATGCACGCGCCGTTTTGTTACTGCCTTGGGGTCACCGTCATGGAGATTGTTCGCAACCGGGGGCAGGGTGGCATAGTGATGCTCGGATCGACCTTGGCGGCTGTGTTCAAAAACGTGTTAATCATTGCTATCGGGTTGGGTTTTGTCGTTAATTTCACAGGGTTCTCGGTTCCGATTGCTTTGAACGATGGGCTGATCCTAGTTGGACATGCAGGTTTGCCCGGTGCGCTATTTGCCCTTGGCGGCATTCTCGTGCGTTACAAGCCCGAGGGCGACTTGCGTGTGATCACTTTTGTTGTGACCATTTCGCTGATGGTGTTTCCGGCACTGGTTTGGGCCTTTGGTACAAGCCTTTCGCTGCCGCAGGATCTATTCCGCTCGGCCGTGGTAGGAGCGGCAATGGCACCGGGGTTCAACGCCTATATTTTCGCAAACATCTATGGCCGGGCAAAGCGCGTAGCCGCGACCTCGGTTCTGATGGCGACTGGTCTGTCCCTGTTCACGGTCTGGTTTTGGTTGGGTATGCTTGGCTAAAACCCTAGCAATCAGCGAACCATGCGGGCAGCCGGGTTCGAAAATCAAACTGGATAGATTTTGCCCGCACCAATCCGTCAGCAACGGACCGTTTAGGAGTTTGCAAATCCTTGTAAGCCTGGGCTTCACCCGTAGTCCAATCGACACGTGGTTTGGCGGCAAACTTGACCCTGAACTGCTCAGCCTTGTTGTCGGCATCCCGCCAGGCCACACCGGGAAGACCCAGGGTGTCGTCGTTATTGGCGATTGCAGTTCTGTGCTGGTTTGACAGCTCCAACTCATTGATATTGGCAAATTTCAGATGCGCCAGATAAACGCCGCGAGGCATAACAAAAGGAAACCGGGCCACCCTGCGGGGCTTAACCTTGATGCCATGACGCATCAGGGAAATACCTCGGCGTCGGACCCAGGCTTTGCTGTAATGGCCTGCAAACTCGACATTCGTCCGATTGGCCAGCGCGGCAGAACCATTGGTCAACTCCGGGTCGCCGGGAACTTCAACTACATTCATGCCCAAAGCAAACAATGCATGTGCAGTCTGAACGCTCAGCAAATCGGACAAAGTTGGGTAAATGTCAGGATCCAGACAGATCAACTCGTCCACGTCAGTCCGAATGACCCAGTCGTAAGGTCGACCTAAAGCGTTCTGAAATGAATTTAGCAGATTGTTGCGCTCAAGATCAAAATGGGCGAGATCATCCCGAGGCACGGTTATAATGCTGGCCTTGGGGCAAATCTTTTGAACTGCCGAATCATAGCCGTGCGACACTATATAAAGGTTCTCGGTGCCCAGCATTCGCCCGTAATGCGCATACCACTGTGCTAAGGCCCAGTGATCACGATAAACCATAGTGATCGCACACACTTTCATGAACATATCCTTCACTGCTAACCCAGACCATTCAAGAAAATAGTCCGTTCAATTCGGCAAGTATGCGGGCGAAGTACTGATTTTCTTATCGTTTCGGCACCCAAACGGGCTAGGCGGCATCCCAACCTTCACGAATGCACTTAAAGCCATCTTTGTAGTAGGCCTCAGGAGATTCAGCGAAATCCCGCCACACACGCGTTGCTGCCGCGAGATCGGGCAGACCTCTTCCAAATGCTTCAATGGTGAGCCAATCGTCGTACCCACTGGCTTTGATTGCCTTAAATGTCTCGGCCCAGGGCACATGGCCGCGGCCGGGAACGCCGCGATCGTTTTCGCTGATATGGATGTGGACAACATTCGCCGCATTCCGGGTGTAGGCGGCAATCGGGTCTTGTTCTTCGATGTTGGCGTGAAACGTGTCGTACATCGTTTTGATTGCCGGATGGTTGAGCGAGCGGGTGTAGGCACAAAGATCATCCATCGTGTTGGCAAAATAGCTTTCGAATCGATTTACAGCCTCAAGCGCAATCATCTGACCATTTGCCCGTGCGTAGTCGCCAACCCTTGCGTGAACGGCGCGGGCGCGGTCGAATTCTGCATCCGTTGTCGCGGCCCCCGAGAAATGACCAAGTGTTTGATGAAGAGGCCCGCCGATACACCCGGCTCCTAAGGCCGCCGAGCAATCAATCAACCAATTCAGATGTTCTACGGCGCGCTCGCGATCGGCAGGATCGTCACTCAAGGGATGTTGTTCAACGGTTGGAATGATTGAAATCGATGTGCGGTCCAGCCCAATTTCGTCGAGCATTTTCCCGACAGCAGCGTAATCGTCAGGGGTTCCTTCAAAGAGCGGCACCTCGACCCCGTCATATCCGGTGGCTTTGATGTCTTCTAACAGCGCTTTGTGTTCTTCTCCGACCGACGTGGTCCAAAGAAGCATGCAAAATCCAATTTTCATAGTGACTCCCCTCAGTTGGTTTAGCGCCAGCCTACACAGGATGGCATCGACTCGGAAGCAGGAAGAGGAGCGTACGTCAAAAAAAGATTGCAATTCGCTCAAGGTGTGGGAAACTACATCAGATCAACATTTTTCAGGAGGGTGTCATGGGGGAAAATTCTTATCCCAAACTACATAATGCTATGTGGCCAGGTTTGGTGGGGAAGGGGGACGAGGAACCGCCCATAAGTCTGGACAAAATGTTGGACATGACCGAGGCCGCCGAAGTTGATGGGGTCAAGTTTGATGGCGTCGATCTATTTCTGGCAGACCCGCACACCTCAATTGACGTCAGCGACGATGGTATCAAGGCATTGGCTGACAATGTCGGTGGCAGGGGCCTTTCAATCGGTTCGGCCGTAGCGCCAGTCTGGGAGCCGGTAGGTGGTGGGTCGGCCATGGACGAAGGTGAGGGGCGCAAAGCATTTTTGGAGGCCGTCCGTAAATCCTGCGCGATTTTGAGCAAGTTAACTGAATTGGGTGTTCGGCAAAGTGGCGTCGTCAGGATTGACACGGCAACAGGTGTTGGCGAATGGGCTGAAGATCCGGCGGGTAACACAGCCAAAATGGCCGAGACGTTTCGCATGGCTTGCGACATTGCCGATGACCACGGTGAACGATTGGCCGCCGAAGGTGAGATTTGCTGGGGTGGTATGCATTCATGGAAGTATATGGTTGAGTTATTTGAGGCCGTTGATCGACCGAAAACTCTTGGATTTCAGGCGGATCTTGCACATACGATGCTTTACGCGCTGGGCTATAACGCGCCTGAACATCAGCTGATTATCCCGGACCAACTTGACGACAGTGCAGCGTTGGAACGGGCGCTTGGGACGATATCCGACGCGCTTCGGCCATGGACAATTGACTTCCACGTCGCGCAGAACGACGGCACGGTCCACGGGTCCGGCAGTCATGACAAAACTGGTCGTCACTGCCTGGCGACGGACCCGAACGGTAAGCTGGACGTCGTGAAACATGCGGGGCTTTGGCTGAACAATCTCGACGGGACGCCAACAAAGGCGATGAGCCACATCTGTTGGGATGGTTGCATGTTCCCGAATGCGGTTTTGGAAGAACAACAAACCTGGAACGATATCCTCGCGACCATGATCAAAGTCCGAGATGCACACGGGTGGAGCGCATAATATGGCAAAAGAGAAACTTCGTATCGGCATGGTCGGCTATGGATTTATGGGCCGCACACATTCTAACGCGTTCACTCAGGCTCCGAAATTTTTCGAACTGAACCGTGAGCCAGAATTAACCGCGGTCTGCGCTCGAAACAAGGATCGGGCAGAGGAGTTTGCCGCGAATTGGGGCTATGGTTCAGTTGAAACAGACTGGCGCGCGCTGATTGAGCGGGACGACATTGATCTGATCGATATTGCTGCGCCCAACAATATGCACCACGACATAGCAATTGCTGCCGCTGAGGCCGGTAAAATGGTGATGTGTGAAAAGCCGCTTGGCCGCACTGCCGCAGAGTCGGCTGAGATGGTTGAAGCTGTTGAAAAAGCAGGCGTTCCGAACATGGTCTGGTACAACTATCGTCGGATTCCTGCGGTCACCATGGCCAAGAAAATGATTGATGAGGGCAAGCTTGGTCGCATATTTCATTACCGCGCCAAGTTCCTGCAGGATTGGACGATCAGCACGGACCTGCCTCAGGGTGGTGAGGGGCTTTGGCGGCTTGACGTCGATGTGGCCGGGTCTGGCGTAACGGGCGATCTGCTCGCCCACTGTATCGACACTGCCATGTGGCTGAACGGTGGCATAGACAGCGTCAGCGCCATGATAGAAACCTTCGTCAAAGAACGCGAGCATGCGCTGACCGGCGAAATGGCTCCCGTTGGAATCGACGACGCCTGTGCGTTCCTTGCGCGGTTCTCAAATGGGTCAATGGCGACGTTTGAATCCACGCGTTATGCGCGCGGGCACAAGGCGCAATATACTCTTGAGATCAACGGAGAACAC
Source organism: Paracoccaceae bacterium (assembly GCA_003354145.1). Classification (GTDB taxonomy): domain Bacteria; phylum Pseudomonadota; class Alphaproteobacteria; order Rhodobacterales; family Rhodobacteraceae; genus NORP181. The sequence continues at coordinate 15,821 of PIVL01000044.1, read as the reverse complement.
GGTAGCCTGATTTGGGACTTGCACGATTTGCAACGGCTTGAGTATTTCGATCACAGCGGCGACGGCGAAACCCGTGGCTGGCGTTCGATCCATATTACAGATGGCGAGCATCCCTATATGGGCAATTGGTGGGTGCCTGGGCTGTCAATCGGATACGCCGAAAGTTTTGTCCACCAGGCAGCTGATTTCATTCAGGGGCTGGACGGTAAGGCGGCCGCTCCAACGTTTGCCGATGCGCATCAGACAGATCTGGTGACTGATGCAGTGTTGAAGTCAGGCAAAACTGCACAATGGGAACCCGCTGGCGGCTAACCCTTGCTAAAACGAGAGAAGCTATTCAGGAGAGCGGGCGACTAGCGAAGCCCGTTCCAAGGCGCTTCATCCGCGACATCGACGATTTCATAGCCTTCGTCCCCGACACATGGACCAAGGATCGCAAGAAGTTGGGCGTCGGTATCACCCGCGTTGAAACTGGCGTGTACCACGCCCGCGCCAATGAACACGCTGTCTCCAGGTCCAAGAATTTTCATTTCCGTATTAAGCCACTGCTCTACTTTGCCAGAAATACAGTAAATGACCTCTTCCTGATCAGGATGCTTGTGAAAATTGTGGCCGTTTCCGGGGGTGATGTTAACCTCGATCACCGTAAGTTGCCCGGCACCGGTTGAAGGTGGGTTGGACATCCAGCGTAGTTTTCCCCAGTCTTCCACCTCGGGTGGGGTGTCGGCTGAAAACATGAATTTTCCGGTCATTTGGAGTCTCCAATTTTTGTAAAGGCGCGCGTCTGTTCGACGAGCGCTTTTTCGGTAGGAAGCCGTTCCATTGAGCTTGCACCATAGAAGCCCTGACAATCCTGACAATTAGACAAGATAAACGCGGCGTCTTGCGGCATTGAAATCGGCCCCCCGTGGCAGAGGATTATGACATCGGGATTAGCGGTCCGAGCTGCAGCAGCCATGGCGTTGATTTGGGGTACACAATCTTGGAGGCTCAGCGCGGTTTCGGCCCCGATGTCGCCCCCCGTCGTTAACCCCATATGGGCGACAATGATGTCTGCCCCTGCTTCGGCCATCGCCGCAGCTTCGTCTGGGTTAAAAACGTAGGGGGTCGTCAGCAGGTCTTTTTTTCGGGCTGCACGGATCAGATCAATTTCGAGACTATAGCCCATTCCGGTCTCTTCCAGATTGGCGCGAAATGTGCCGTCGATCAGGCCAACGGTTGGAAAATTTTGCACACCTGAGAAACCCAACGCGATTAGTTCATCCAGAAATTTCTCACGTAGTAAGAAGGGGTCTGTTCCGTTGATACCTGCCAGAACAGGGGTGTTTTGAACGACCGGTAGGACTTCTTTGGCCATATCAACAACGATTTCATTGGCGTTCCCATACGCCAGAAGCCCAGCCAAAGATCCCCGACCCGCCATCCGGTATCGCCCGGAATTATAGATAACGATCAGGTCAACACCGCCGGCCTCTTCACAGCGAGCAGAGAGGCCCGTGCCGGCACCGCCGCCAATGATGGGTTGACCAGCATCGATTTTTGCACGCAGGCGTCCAAGGATTTCCGTTCGGCTAATTCGGGGCATCAGGTGACCTCTTTGAACGCGGCAAGCGCGGCTTGAGCGAATTCGGTTGTGTTGAGATTATGGGGGACAGAAATCAGCCGTCGGTCCTGCGTCTGTAAAACGTCGGCCTTTAATCTGTTTCGCAAGGCTGAAAGTGCGTCTGGGTCGTAAAAGGGCTGGCCCGGCGCGTCCAGCGCAGAAACTCCACCTTCCGGTATGAGGAACCGCACTGGCCCCCGCATCTGGTTCAGACGGCCGGCTATCCAGGCGGCAAATTGGTCATTTTCTTTTGGGGTCGTGCGCATAAGCGTCACTTGCGGGTTGTGGACATGAAATTGCCGCCCACCAAACCGGCTTGGCACGGTTTCCTGGGCACCGAAATTCACCATATCAAGAGCACCAACTGATCCAACATAGGGCACGCCAGATCGGATTACCGATCCAAAACGGTCCTCGTTCGCCGGAAAGATTCCGCCAACCAGCATATCGGCAATTTCAGTTGTGGTAATATCTATGACCGCACTAACAAGGCCGCTATCGACCAGCTTTTCCATCGACCGTCCACCGGTGCCGGTCGCGTGAAATACCAGCGGATCGTAGTCCGATTCAAGTGTATTTGCGATGTGACTGACGCAATCTGTAGTAACGCCGAACATTGTCAAACCAACGGCCGGCTTATCGCTATCCGAAGTTATCAATTCGCTGCGTTGGATTGCACCGACAAGCATATGCGCTGCGTTTCCCAAGACGCGTCGTGAAATACGATTGAGCCCCTGAACGTCTGTCACCGAATAAACCATCGCAATATCGGAAGGCCCGACATAAGGCCCAACGTTTCCAGAGGCCACGGTCGAGACCAGAATTTTGGGAATGCCCACAGGCAGGGTTTGCATTGCCGGAGCGATCAGAGCTGTTCCGCCCGAACCACCTGCGCCAATTAGGCCAGCTATGTCATCACGACCCTTAATGTATTGTTCAAATGCCTTTGCCATTGCGCTGACTGCAGTGCCGCGGTCTGATTGGCCCAGGACAGCATCGGCACCATCCGGATGGTGTGCAGCTACTGCTTGGGCCGGAATGTCAGCATGACCGGTGCCAGTGGTGCCCAGATCGATGGTTTCAACGGCTAAGCCCGCAGCGCGGATCAATTCGGCGACGTAGTCAAGCTCGTCGCCCTTAGTATCGAAGGTTCCTGCGACCAGCGCCGTCATACTTGGCCGGTAGCCTTAAAACGGTTCATTTGAGCGATCCTAGGTATTTTACATAAAGAAACGCGGTCCCGATACCAAGCGCGGCAGCTATGACAAGAATGACCAGAACGATGAGGATGACTTTAACAAAGGCATTCCACGAGACGCCTTCTCGGCAGAACGGCACCAGATTAAATGCAAGGGCTCCGATTATGACAGTAACACACCCTATCGAAAACAGCCTAATCGAAAAAGGTTGGAAGATGGCAATAATCGAACCCAGGCAAAGCCCGATGATCAGTCGTTCGAGGAGTTTGGCTTGGAATGCTGTCATGATCTCAGAACCTGTTCGTCTTCGGTGAAAACCAGCGTCGTGCCTGGCAAAAAGCGTGTGTGAACCTGTTCGCCCTCGGTCAATGGAACTCTCCAGTCGGTGACGACACGCAAATCGTGCTTGCCATCATAAAGGTGGGCGAGTGTTTCAGCGCCCATGGGCTCGACCATGTCGATTTTTGTTGAAAGGCCGTCTTCAACTGCCTCGTGCGAGATTTCCAGGTTTCTTGGGCGGATACCAAGTGTAACGCGTGCACCAGCAGACAATTCGCAGATGCGCCGGTCGACCTGAATTTTCAGGTTCTGTCCGCCTTCGACCGAGAATTCCGCTACTCCATCTTCTTGAGCAGAGGTCAGCGTGGCGGGCACAAGGTTCATCTGTGGCGTGCCGATGAAACCCGCAACAAAGAGGTTCGTCGGGTGTTGGAAAATGTTGTGTGGCGTATCAACTTGTTCAATCCGACCGTCGCGCATCACGGCAATCCGGTCTGCCATTGTCAGTGCTTCGAGTTGGTCGTGGGTCACAATCACAGTCGGCCGGGAAAGGTCTTGCAAGACTGATTTGATCTCACCGCGCATTTCCTCACGCAGCTGAACATCCAAACGGGAAAGCGGCTCGTCGAACAAAAAGCAATTGGGATCACGGATAATCGAACGACCGACAGCTACGCGCTGCTTTTCGCCCTCGGCAAGTTGGCTGGGCGTCCGGTTCAGAATCCCGTCAAGTTGCAAAGTTTTGGAAACCCGAGCAACGCGCTCCGCTATCTCAGTCTTTGAGAGCTTATCGGCATGAAGCGGATAGGCCAGGTTTTCGGCAACGGTTATAGACGGGTAGAGCGCATAGAACTGGAATGACATGGCCACATTCCGGACACGTGGGGCGAGGCCGTTGACACGCTTGCCACCAAGCAGCACGTCGCCCTCAGAAGCGAACTCCAGTCCCGCAATCATTCGAAGCGTGGTGGTTTTCCCGCAGCCAGATGGGCCAAGCAGACAAAGTACTTCTCCGTCGTCCACATCAAGATCGATTGCATCAACGGCTGTAAGCGTTCCATAACGTTTAGTTAGTTTTCTTAGTTCAATCGTCATTTCTTTACAGTCCCAAAGGTGACACCTCGCAAAAGCTGGTTCTGCAAAAGGAATGTTACAAAGAATATCGGGATCAGAAAAAGTGTCACAATCGCCGCGAGCAGCCCGTAATCCACACCGACTTCTCCACCGAGAGTTCGGGCCATCGCCACAGGCACCGTTCGCGTGTCAACACCGGTAAGCAAAAGAGCAAACAGGAATTCGTTCCAAGTCAGAATCAGGCCGAATACAAATGTTGCCGCAAGGCCTGCGAGGATCTGGGGAATACAGAAACCAAAGAATACACGACGCTCAGTCGAGCCATCCATTCGCGCTGCATCCTCAATCTCTGGATTAAGTTCGTCAAAGAAACTTTTCACCAGCCAAACACTGAACGGAATGTTGAAAGCAGTATAGAGCAGCATTATGCCCCAATAGCTTCCGGCAAGACCGGAAATGCGGAACATCAAAAAGATAGGGATGATGACAACGATTGGCGGCATCATTCGTGTGGTCAGGATGATAAAGAGATAGGTGTCGTTGCCTCTCAATGGATAGCGACTAAAGGCGTAGGCTGCCAATGTACCAACGATTACGGCAAACCCAACGGCGGTGAAGGCAATGAAGATCGAGTTGAAGAAATAGAGCCCCATGTCAGTCGCCTGACTGTTTCCGGTTGTGATCGAAGTCCGGAAGAACACCGAATAAAAATTGTCCAGCGTTGGCGTGAAGAAAAGCTTTGGCGGAACCGCCAAGGCATCAGTACGGGTTTTGAATGCTGTAAGAATGATCCAGAACACCGGAAAGAAATAGATAAATCCGACGACCGTTGTGAGAGCGGTATAACCCCAGCCGGCCTTGCCAACTTCGCGATATTTCCTAGCCATCAGTCTACCTCCTCTGCACGTCTGTTCACGGAATAAAGATATAGGTTCGTCAGAACGATCACGATAAATAGCACGATATAAGCCAGTGCCGATGAATGGCTGGTTTTGAAGAACTGAAACGCATTCCGATAGAGGAAGACCGCGATTGTCTCAGTTGCAGACCCCGGGCCGCCCTCGGTGATGATGTAGACGATATCGAATAGCTTGAATGTCTCGATGGTCCGAAAAAGGACGGCCAGCAAGAGCAGCGACTTGATGTAGGGAAAGGTGATCGTCCAAAACGTTCGCCATTTGCTGGCGCGGTCAACCTCGGCAGCCTCGTAGAGGTATTTCGGTACCGAGACAAGACCCGCAAGCACCAGCAGCATCACAAACGGTGACCACATCCAGGCGTCGGCGATGACAATCCCGGCGATCGCACCAGCAGGCGTTGCAAGCATTACAAAATGCTCAGTGGTAAAGAAGTTGAGCACATAGCTGACGATGCCGAATGTCGGCTCGTAGAAGAGTTTAAAAAACACCCCAACCGAGACAAATGAAAGCATCATCGGCGTGAGAACCAGCATCAGGACAATGCGGCGCATCGGGAATGCTTTGGCAAATAACAGCGCAAGCAGAAAACCAACAATCAGCTGCAGGATCACCGAAGAGCTAACGATAAGCGCTGTTGTTTGGAACCGCTCCCAAGTTCTTTCGTCGGTCAAAACTTTTTCGTAATTCGAGAGCCCTTTGAATGTAGGGACGCGCTGGCTGGTCGCCTTGTAGTTAAAAAAGCTGAGGCCAAAGGACCAAAGAAGCGGGAAGATATTCATAACGAACAGGATTACGATGGCTGGCGTGACCAAAAGCGCACCACGGCGTTTGGGATCCATAAGCCAAGCGCCAAAGCCGCGACGCGTGCCGGTGTGATCAGTCATCTCTGGTAAATCCTGTTGATAATAAATTTCAAGCGGATATGGGCCCGACCGAAGCCGGACCCGAGGGAGATCTTAGTTTTGGATCAAGTCGACGTCTTCGAGAAGTTCCTGCTGGAAGGCCGCGATAGAATCGAGCGCCTCTTTTGCAGTGATCTGCCCGGTGATCGCTTTGTCGAATTCTTCTTGCTGCTGTGTCAGCAACTCAAAGAACTCTGGAACATGCCAGACGTCTTTCTGCCAGTCGATCATTTCGACATGGGCACGGTTCCATGGACGCAGTTCGTTGTAGCCAGGGTCGGCCATAACGCTCTTCAGGCCCGACTGGCCACCGTTTGCAACGGCTTCCAACTGGGTATCAGGCGACAACCACCACTTCACCACGTTCAGTGCTTCGTCAACAACCGCGTCGTCGTTCCATGTTGTCAGAACAAACGGCTGGCCACCGATGTTGCCTGTGCGGTCGATGCTACCATCAGCCTGACGTGACCCGGGGGCCGGGCCAAAGGCGGCTTTGTCGTGCACTTTGGAAGCGCTTGGATCAAGCACTGGTTCGCCAAGGCCAACCCAGTCGATGATTGCCCCAACCTTGCCCTGCATGAACAGATCCTGCTCAACAAAGATGTCCATCTGGCCAGTTTTGGCCACCGGCGGCATGTACTGCAGCAAGCTGAGGTACTCTTCAAATGCCTTAACAGCCACGTCCGAGTTTACTACGCCTTCGGCCTGTGCCGTTGGAGCCTTAGACTCATCCCAGATATCGCCGCCCTGTTGCCAGACGAAAGCGTTGATCTGCATCGATGAAAAGTCATAGCCCTTACCGGCCTGATAGGCGATTCCGTAGAAATCGTCGTCCAGAACTTCGCCGGCCAGCATTTCACCCTTCTTACGCTTGAAGAATTCACCAATCTGGCCCCATTTGGTCCAGTCGGTGTCTTGCCAGTCTTCATAGCTGCAGGGCAGGTTGGTGCCATACTTTGCCTCAAACGCCGCCATTTCGCCTTCGTTACAGAAGACATCATTGCGATAGAAGGTGACATACGTGTCCGGGAATTGTGGGAAGCCATAATAGCTGACGCCCGGTGCCGGAACTACTCCTGCTTCTTCAAGCTGCGCACGGGTACGGTGCGGGTAGGTTGAGTAGGACGAAACAAGCGCCGGATGTAGATCCTGCATGATTGCAGTCAACTCTGGATCGGCGTTGATTTTGTCCGTCAGGTCCATGTAGTAGCCGCCTTCGACAAACGCACCCAGCCACTGGCTGTCAGTCACGATCATCTGATACTTTTGCTCACCTGAAGTCAGCGAAGCAGCAACTCTTTCGTAAAAGCTTGGCCAAGGGATAAAGTCCATCTCAAGGGTCGTAGTATGACCATCTGGGGATGTATAAGTCTGGTCGAAATGCTCTTTCATGAAGCGGGTAGGCGGCCAGTCTGGCGCCGCCATGGTAATTGTGATGTCAGCTGAAAGCGCTGGCACCGTGCTCAGGCCGACCGAGAGCAAAGTTGCCCCCATCAAGCCACTGATATAATTACGCTTTTTCATTCAGTCCTCCTCCTAAATTTACTTTCAGTCCTGTTGGTCGTGATTGAGCTACTCACCCTTTCTAACCAGCGTCCAGACGGACGCCGTTGGATCCATCGAAAACGTGCAGGTCGGCAGGATCAAAACCGATCTGGATGTCATCTCCGGGTTTGAATTTGGCCGCAACCTCCTCGCGCAGAACCAATTTCATAGCCGTGTCTTTCGCATTGACGTCGATGACAGTTACATCGCCAAGCGGTTCGGTTAATTTGATATTTGCCCGAAAGCCCGCAGAACGTTCTGGCCCTTCGCCGACAAGTGATATGTCGTGGGGCCGAAGGCCAAGCGTCACCGGCTGTCCAGACTGCACTCCGGGTGCAGGCAATTGTGCTTCAAGAAATGGCAGATTGATTTGACCGTCAGTTGCGGCTGTTGCCGAAAAGAAATTTATCGGCGGCGACCCAACCATTTGAGCGACATAAGTGTCTTGCGGATTCTCATATAGGTCGCGCGGAGTCCCGATGGCAACAACGCTACCATCCCGGATTACGCCCACGCGTTCACCCATCGTAAGAGCCTCAAGCTGGTCGGGTGTAGCATAAAGCATCGTCATGCCCAATTCACGGTGAAGCCGCTTGAATTCCGCCCGCATGTCATGGCGAAGTTTGGCGTCGAGATTGGTCAACGGCTCATCCAACAACAGCAACTTGGGGCGCTGAACAATTGCGCGGCCAATGGCAACGCGCTGTTGTTCGCCACCAGAAAGCGTGTTGGGTTTGCGTTTCAATGTATGCGTGACGCGCAAAAGCTCGGCGACTTCGCCGACGCGTTTGCGTACCTCGGATCGATCGACTCCGGCGCGTTCAAGTGGGTGCGCCAGATTTTTCTCGACCGTTAGATGCGGATAAAGCGCGAATGTCTGAAAAATCATCGACATCCCCCGGCCCTGTACGGGTGCGTCAGTGACATCCTGACCGTCGAAATGCACTTTGCCTTGTTCCAGTTCTTCCAGACCTGCGATTGCTCGCAACGTCGTGGTTTTGCCTGCAGACGAAGCTCCGAGTAGGCAGAAGAATTCACCGTCTTTAACGTCAAAGGTCATGTCCTCTAAGGCCACAACCGAGTCAAATCGCCGTCGGAGGTTTTGAATGCGTAACTCAGACAATGTTACATGCTCCATTCTGATGCTCGCTAGGCGCTATGACCGTCTTGGTGTAGATACCTTCAAATTCTTCCATGTCGTCCTTGCTCTCGGCAAATCGCGTAAAAAAAAGTGCTTGGCTCTCGATAGATATCATGTGTTTTCCCATCGCTAGTCATAGCAAATTGTCCCTCATGAAGATCTCAATTCTAATCCGCTCTTGTTTCTCATTAATTGGAGCGCCGTCAGTCAAGGCTTTGAGTACCCTGATTGCGCTGCGTACCTCATGGCTTGGGTCTTGTACCAATACCGCATCGATAGACCCATCAATCAAAGCCGAGCGCGTATGTTGTGACAGTTCTGTGGAGACAACGCTGATATCCTGATTTGCAGATTGAACAGCGTCGATCACACCTCGTGTTCCGCCACCCAGGCTGTAAAGACCGACAATATTGGGGTTCTCTGCAATGAGGTTCAAAAGTTTTTCTTCGACGACACCGGCAAGTTCCATGCCTTCGATCCAAGGCAACACTTTCAGGTTTGGACATTCCGCTCGGATGATTTGTTCCAGCCCCATGTGTCGTTCTACATGGTCGCGCAATGTTCCGGATCCGGCAACGACAGCTATGTCACCTGAACGGGGTGCAACAAACCGCTTCAGCAGACTTCCCGCAACTCTTCCTGCTGCAACATTGTCGATACCGACGAATCTTTGGCGTGACGAACTGGGCATATCCGAAATAAAGGTGATGACATGAACGCCTCTATTCCTCAATTTGCTAATGGCATCGTGAACAATCTGACTTTCGACGGCAACAATAGCGACTCCGTCTCCCAAATCGTCCCCCAAATTCTCTATCGCATGGGCGATCGCTTGGGCGTCTAATGGTGGAACCGCGACCATACTGATTTCAATTCGGTCTTTCGTTGCATTTGTCTGAGCGATCTCGATTTCGTTTCGGACATCAGCAAAAAAGGCAGTTTCCCCCGAAGGCACGATGAAGCTGAATTTGTAGAATTTGCGCCGCGCGAGATCGGCAGCAGCCTGATCCCGTACAAAATTCAGATCATCCATTGCCTTGGTTACACGTTCAATCGTCGGCTGCCTGACACCCTTTCGGTTGTTCAGTACCCGATCAACGGTAGCGAGGCTCACCCCGGCGGCATCCGCCACGTTTTGTGCAGTAACACGACTCATCGGCTCTCCCTTGCATCAAAGCTTGAGGTAGTGTTTGATGTACGTCAACCAAAATTTGACAAAAACACCTCATTTGGAAAGGTGACGTAGTATGCTGATCGGAATTCCTCCGCTATTGACGCCAAATTTATTGTGTTATCTCAGAGAGATGGGGCACGGTGATGAATTAGTAATCGTTGACGCCAACTTTCCGGGCGAATCTTGTGGTGCGCGCGTTGAACGACTTGCAGGGGCCACCGCAACCGAGGCATTGCAGGCGATTCTATCCATCATGCCGCTTGACACATTTGTCACGGCACCGGCGCGCACGATGCAGGTGGTTGGGGATCCAAGTGCGGTGCCTCAGATCGTTCAAGAGTTTCAGGCGATTATAAACGAGACTGCAGATAATGCCGCCAATATCCAGGATATCGAACGCTTCGCATTCTACGAAGAGACAAAATGCGCCTATTGCGTCGTGCAGACTTCAGAGACGCGATTTTATGGCAATATCATTTTGTCCAAAGGCGTAGTGCCGCCGTTGTGACTGAGTGCGCAGCAACCGAGCTGACTAATTTATTGAACTGCAGGCGTTAATCCGGAAAGATTGCTACACCTAATCGTCCCAATTCCAACTCGGAGAAGCCAATGTCTCAATTCATTAACGCAAGAGATGCACTTGTTCCTGAGGCTATAGATGGCTTTTTGCGAACTGGCGAAGGGCTGCTGGCTCGGCTAGACAGCTATCCACATATCAAAGTGGTTGTGCGGACGGATTGGGATAAATCGAAGGTGTCGTTGGTGTCCGGTGGTGGCTCTGGTCACGAACCGGCGCATGCGGGATTTGTCGGGCAGGGCTTGCTGACCGCAGCTGTTTGCGGCGACGTTTTTGCCTCGCCCTCTGTCGATGCAGTACTTGCGGGAATTCTCGCGGTGACGGGGCCTTCTGGATGCTTGTTAATCGTCAAGAATTATACCGGAGACCGGCTGAATTTTGGTTTGGCCGCCGAACGCGCCCGCGCAATGGGTTTGAAAGTGAACATGGTTGTCGTGGATGACGACATCGCGCTTCCTGATTTACCGCAGCCGCGCGGAGTTGCAGGCACGCTTTTTGTTCACAAGATCGCAGGTTCCCTGGCAGAAAACGGAGCTGATCTGGAAACTGTTACCATTAGCGCGCAAACTGTCGTAAACAGCGTCGTATCCATCGGGATGTCGCTTGATACCTGTACTGTGCCTGGGTCGCCGAAGGAGAGCCGGATTGGGTCCGGAAAGGCGGAATTGGGTTTGGGCATTCACGGTGAGCCGGGTGTAGAACAAGTGAACTTTAAGGGTGCCCGCGACGCGATTGGGATGGTTGTGGATCGTTTGGCCAGCCACCTTGACGAAGGCCCCTATGTTGCGCTTATGAACAATTTGGGAAGCGCGACATCGCTGGAAATGTCGGTTCTGACAGAAGAGCTTTGCCAATCAAGTATTGGGGACAAGGTAAAATGGCTGATTGGGCCAGCACCGTTGATGACGTCGCTTGACATGCATGGCTTTTCGCTTTCGCTTTTACCGGTCAGCGACAAGCAGCTTCAATTGTTGAAAAGCGACGTGAAACCAGCCGCTTGGCCCGGTTGCAATGAGTTGTCAAAAGCGCTGGTTCATCCAGTGCCTCTAGGCATGGAATACCCTTCTGTGCAGCCATCCTCCAACCCGGAAATGGCTGATTTGCTCACACAATGTTGTAACGTTCTGATCAATTCCGAAGCGGATTTGAATTCGCTTGATGCCAAGTCTGGTGACGGTGACACAGGCACGACAGTTGCCACCGCCGCGCGAGCGATATTGGATGCGCTGGACAGGTTGCCATTGGCTGATGAGGGTTTGCTTATGCGCGCGCTGGGCAATGAGTTGAGCCAGACGATGGGCGGATCTTCTGGTGTTTTGTTGGCAATCTTTTTTGCAGCAGCCGGAAAATCCGCCGAATCCGGGGCCTTGCCTGTTGATGCGCTGAAGTCGGGTCTTGAACGCGTTCAGCAGGTTGGGGGTGCGGCCCCCGGCCATCGTACAATGATTGACGCTTTGGGCCCGGCACTGGATGCACTTCCCAATGGTGTTGCTTTTGCAGCAAAAGCAGCGCGGGCAGGGGCTGACCGCACGGCGACAATTACTTCAGCCAAAGCGGGCCGTGCAGCCTATGTTTCAGCAGATATGCTGGCGGGGCAAAACGACCCCGGCGCAGAAGCGGTTGCACGTTTGTTTGAGCATCTTGCAAACGACTGAGTTGGTCGTTCCGTCACGCTATTCATTGTGTGACAGTTTGCTGATCGCATCGATGACATGGTGGACTTCGGCTTCTGTGTTGTAATGGGCCAACCCGATCCGCACGACACCTTCATCTATGGGCAACCCCAGAAACCGGGTGGGTTCATACGCATAGTTGTGACCGTGCCAGACGAATATACCAAGCTGCGCCAAAGCATTCGCTATAGTCGACGGATCAATCGAACGATGGCGCAATGACACTGTTGGCACCCTCTCTTGCACCCGATTTGGGTTGGTAATACCAAAAATCTCGACGCCGGGAATACTCTGCAAACCGTCGATCAATATGTTGGTCAGGGGTTCCTCGTAATCGCGGTATTCACCATAAGCAGCGGCAATCTGCTCGCGCTTGGTCGTTTTGCCTGCGGATTTTCCAAAATCCGCAAAGTAATCAACCGTCGCGGACAGCCCGGCCAGTAGTTCGATTTGTGGTGTTCCCAGTTCAAAGCGGTCCGGCAGTTCATTCGAAGTACAGCGCCCCTGGTATGGATAGAGCCCTGTCAGAACATCGCGTTTGCCCCAGAGAATACCCAGATGTGGGCCAAAGAACTTGTAAGAGGAACAAACCAGAAAATCACAGCCTAGTTTCTGAACATCCACCAGATGGTGCGGCGCCAATTGCACCGCATCAACATAGACCAGCGCGCCCGCGTCCTGCGCAATTTCCGTCAGGGCTGCAATGTTGTTGATCGCACCGGTCAGGTTGCTGGCATAGTTCAGACAAACCAGTTTTGTGCGGTCCGTCAAAACCGCCTGCAACGCTTCGGGCTCAATCTGCCAACTGTCGCGATTAAACTCCAACCAGCGAATTTCCAGCCCCTTGTCTTTGGCAATTTCCAGCCACGGGCCAATGTTGCCCTCATGATCCATCCGGGTGATGACGATCTCATCACCGGGTTGGAAATCACGACAAATGCTGCGTGACATGTGAAATGTCAGCGTCGTCATACTCTGTCCGATGATGATTTCTTCACCCGATTGGGCACCAAGAAAATCCGCCATATCGCGATGGGCCTGCACCACAGTGGCCTCTGATGCGATACTGGTTGAAAAATGCCCACCCAAGTTGGCGAAATCCCCCAACATGCAATCTGCAATCGCCTTCGCCACGCTGGCCGGAACCTGCGTGCCTGCAGGGTTGTCTAAGTAGGTGCGCGAGCTATCGGCATCGGGCCGGGCAAGGGCAGGAAATTGTGCGCGAATATCGGAAATCGGAAAAACCATGAATATTGCCTTGTGCATGTGCCGCATTCAGGTGGCGGTCAGGTGAGGAGATAGGCGTAGCCTAGATGATTGTCCAACCCCAGTTAGAATTTTCTGCGGGAAAACGGGATAAAGGGATCGCCGCCGCGTATGGATGGCACATAAAGAAGAGGGTGGCGTCATCGGCAGCGATTCGCCCAACAACTTTGCCAATTCCCCGAACGATTAAGAGGATATCGACAATGCGATCTGCAGTTGCCTTTCGCTGGCTTGCTAACGATCCACAAAGTGTTTCATGCCCATCCCGGTGCAAGGTTTTCCTGTTTTGAGCGTGTTCAAACCGAATCGAGGTGAAATTTCGATGCCTAATCAACCCGTGCCGCATTTTTGTCTGGCTATTTTGCGCGATCAAACGCCCTTGAGGTCCGTTAATAATGGCGATCTGACAAGGCTTTTTCAAATTGTCACGGATCATTTGATCCAAGCCAGAAAAAGGGGTTTGCACCTGCCTTTCGCTTCCACTATAGGCAACGCCAACAAGCGATTTCTGCTTGGTCCAAACCACCCTTGGCCCAAACGAACCGCTTGACCAGACGATCATCAAACCACCAAGGTTTGCCCCTATAGCTCAGCTGGTAGAGCAATTGATTTGTAATCAATAGGTCCGCGGTTCGAGTCCGTGTGGGGGCACCATCAAATTCCCATAAGTCATTGATTTATTGGTAAAAACCAAAAATTAGTCTGGCTGTATCCCCCCTAATTATCCACCCTTTGTGCCTTACTTAATCGCGGTCAGCGTCCGTTGTCAGGCAAGAGAACCGACAGTTCCGCGCCTGCGGTCACGCGTGCCATGAAGTCGATTTCGCTTTCGTCAGTTTCGCGGGTCAATGTTTTCCCGCCCATGATTGCGGCTGTTACACATTCGTGGGTTTCGGGGCATATCCCACAAATCACAATCTGACTTGGCGTGTGGTGCTGCGGCGAATTGCCCTCCAAACGGTCAATGCGTTTTCTAAGCGTCATGCGTATTGCCTTCCAAAGCTGTTACCCGGGCTTCGAGTTCGGTAGTTTCCAATGTGCGACGGAAGGTTTCGACAAGCGCCATGATTTTCACACCCTCGGATGGGGTCAAGTCGCCCAGCGCGACAGCATCCAAAACGGCACCAGCGGCTTGGGAAACGTCCGAAACCGATTGCATAGGGGGCAGGTCGAAAACCACCGGCCCATCCTCCATGGGGGGCGCGATACGTTCCAGGCATAGCCGCAGCGCGGCTGAGTCGCCCTCGAAGGCTAATTCCACTGCGCGACGAGTCAAACGTTCGGCTTCGCCGTCCAACAGTGCCAGAGCGGATTGTGTGGCCCTGTGGCGCGCGCCGCGCGGGCGTCCGGGGTTTCCCTTAGTGAAGCGCCCAGAAGCGTCACGCCCCGTTTTGGTGCCGTTGTTACGGGTCATGGTATAGCGTCGGGCGTCCAATCCACGCCCGCACGGGGCGGTTTGCGGTCTCTGATCTGCGCGGCCCAGTTTTTCGATTTGTCTAGCTCATTTGCCAATTCAGGTTTCCTTAGGTTTTTTCCATTCTCGCGCGATACCACACCAGTGCCGCCCATCCGGTCCATGCTTTTCCCATGCGGTCAGCCTACGCCAATCATCCAGCGACACGATGCGGCCAGTCCATGTGAGCGGATGCCCCGCCAAGGACACGCCATGTCGGAACATGTCGGTTTTACATTTCTCGACTGGGGGCGTTGCGACACTTGCGACTTTTGCGACATTTGGGGCAGTGCGCTGGGCTTTTGTCGCAGGTGTCGCGATTGTCGCAAGGGGCTGAACGTCCGTTTCCTGCCCGCCTCTAAGGTCTGCCAGCGCAGCGGATGCGTCAAACCACATCGCCGCCGCCCTTCACGATGCGCCAAGCCTCTGACCGCGCCGCCCCTCGCACTATTGCCCCCGCCTCTAGTCGCACAAGCCATCCGTGCTTTTCGAGGATGCCCATCGCAGCGCGTGCCTTAGGACTTTCGCGCAGCGGGTTCGGCCCGCACCTTACCACATCCCGCGTCATCACATTCGGGTGCGGCCAGATTTCTAGCAGCCATTTGCGTAAGGTTTCCGCCCTGTCGATTTCCGCCGATATGGTTGCCGCACTGGCAAGGCGCGACGCTTCCGACAGATAAAATTGCACCAGGGTAATTGCGTCGGCCATCACTTCGGCCTTCACGACTTGCGCATTCAAGTCAGCGTAGAGCGTTAGCACGCCTGCAATTCGCGCGGCCTGTTCCGCCGCCTTGGATGCGGTGCCAGTGATATGCGCAAGGTCGCCGCCGGGGGCTTGTGCGGCCTCGATTACATCGGCAAAGCTCGCCAGCAGCGCACGGGCGTCCGGGGCAAGGCCAAGGATGCGCGGTTGCAGTTCGCGGGTTTCAGGGTCCATCGGCATAGGCGTGTCGAGTATGGCGCGCAGTCGTTCGGCAAAACCGGCCAATGCAATATCATCGCGCCGCCCGTTTGC
>PIVL01000696.1 GCA_003354145.1 Paracoccaceae bacterium | reverse complement strand
GGGAGCTCGGGCGACCCCGGAGATTGAACTTTGAATGAAAATTATGCGCACTTAATGTTCTGACCCGTGGGTGAGCGTTAGCGAACGAAGTCAGGACATTAATGAAGTAATTTTTATTTAAAGTTTGATTGACTAGAAAATCTTTGCTGGAGAGATCGACCGTTCCGACGGCGGGGGTTCGAAAGACCTCGTAGAGACCCTCGGTAGAGACACTCGGTAGAGACCCCCGGTAGGCCGACGAATAGTCGGCTCCGTGCTCGCTCGGGGAGACCGAGTTCGACTGTTTCGGCACCCCCTACCACGAGGAGGAGCTTGTGACGACGATTGGGGGGCCGAAATGGTCGGAGTCGGAATCCCCTAGCGAGCACGGAGGTTGTCGAAGACTCGCCGAAGGCACCCTCGGTAGAGACCCTCGGTAGAGACCCTCGGTAGAGACCCCGTAGGGCCACCGGAGGTTTGAGAAGGGTACCCGCCGGGGTATCCCTTCGTGGCGCCCCCGCGTAGGGCCGACGGATTCCGATGAGTGCCGACGAATAGTCGAGCGCTTATTCGGAATCCGTCGGCTTCGAGCCGTTAAAAGAGCCCGGTCGATACTCATCAACAAATTTGACGGGAGTTCGAGGATACTCGATTTGGAGGTTAGCTCATTCCCGACCGAAGGAGTTAATGTGTTCGAACCAGATTTCTTTTGACGGACGGTGCGACATATCTCGCCTAATCTCTCTTGAGGAAAATGACATTTTCCCGTCCCGAGGTACGAGGGCGAAGAGGGATAAATGACATTGACGAGGAGATTAGGCGAGATGTGGAGAGAGGGAGGAGGGAATCTGGGTTGCATATTAACTTCTTGGGGGAAGGGTAGAGCTGTTCTACAAACTAATTTGGATGATATTGACGGTGATCTTAGGCGAGAAGGGTCACCGAAGGTCCTGCCGGAGGCACGGAGATCGAAAGCGAAAGAAAAGCGAAGCGAAAGCGATTGCCATGAGGATGGCTCGCTATGAGTTTCACTACCCGTAATGAACGGAAGTATTCGCTGGAGCGAATTAGCCAATATTATTGTTCCGGGGTCAGTAAATAGCACCAGCTAGTCCGAAGGACCGAGCGTAGCTCGTTTACTGGGTACCACGGGATGTTGAATATTGGCTAACCCGAAGGGTTGGAGAGAATGGAGCATGAGTGATAACTCGTAGGAGACACCG
>PIVL01000695.1 GCA_003354145.1 Paracoccaceae bacterium | reverse complement strand
ACGCTGATCTTTGGTGAGCGCAGGCTACGCGCCTGTCACGACATACTTGGCCTTGTCGAGATTGATACCCGTGTAATCGACATGCCTTCCATTGTAATTGGCGAACGCGCCGAAAACGAAGTGCGCAAGGATTTCACGCCGTCTGAACGGGTGGCGATTGCTGACGCAATCCGGGCCGAACTGGGCAGTAGGCAAGGCCAACGCAACGACTTGCAACCTCGTCCCGGTGGGGACGAAGTTCTTTGGTTCTGATGGATTGGACATCCCCCACCTAGCGTTGTGCTAGGATTGAAGGATGGAAATTGTCAGGAGGGTACTGAGATGAAAGATTTAGACCTTGTGGGCCTGGATTTAGCGAAGAACGTATTCCAACTTCATGGTTGCAGCTCAACAGGGGAGGTGGTTTTTCGCAAACAGCTTAGACGCAGCAAACTACTCTCGTTCATTGCTGAACTGCCAACGTGCACCATTGCGATGGAGGCTTGTTCAGGGAGCCATTATTGGGGTCGTGAATTTGAGGCACTTGGCCATTCGGTTCGCTTGATTTCTCCTAAATATGTCAAACCGTTTGTGAAACGCAGCAAAAGCGATGCAATCGACGCTGAAGCTATTTGCGAGGCGGCCCTGAGACCAACGATGTATTACCCGGCAGTCGAAACGCAGTTTCGATGAGAGGGCGGTTTGTGCAGGTCAGAAGCGAAGATAATCAGGCTGCGGTATTGGCATTCAAAGCGCGGGATCTGTTGGTTCGACAACGCACGCAGATCATAAATGCCTTGCGCGGCCACCTGTCCGAGTTCGGTTTTGTTGTTGCGAAAGGGCCAACCCATGTACGCAAACTTGTGTCTGCAATTGAAGATGGGGATGTTGAATTGCCCGAGATATCACGCCCTCTCTTAAGCACTCTCGTTGATACACTTGAGGCTTTGAATGCTCGTATTCAACAGTTGGAAGCCCAAATTGCGCAGCGCGCGAAAGAGGATGAAATATGTCAGAGGTTGACCACGATACCTGGCATTGGTCCGATTATTGCGACAGCGATTGCTGCACTTGCGCCACCCCCTTCGACATTTAGGCGGGGACGTGATTTTGCGGCGTGGGTAGGCTTAACGCCACTCCAGCACTCAACTGGCGGCAAGCAGCGACTAGGGCGAACGTCAAAGATGGGAAATCGAACGTTGCGGCGGCTCCTCATTATTGGAGC
>PIVL01000043.1 GCA_003354145.1 Paracoccaceae bacterium | reverse complement strand
CCTTCATGGAATGATATGCGCGACAGATCAAGGAGACGACAATGCGAGCGATGTTAAGCAAGGTATCCGGTGGACCGGAGACCCTTGAATTATGCGAAATACCCACGCCGGAACCGAAAAAAGGCGAAGTTTTGGTGCGTGTTCGGTCCTGCGGGGTAAATTTCCCTGATACGTTGATGATCCGTGACTTGTATCAGGTGCGCCCGCCGCGTCCATTTTCTCCGGGGGGCGAGGTTTCCGGAGATGTGATGGCAGTTGGCGAGGGAGTTCAAGGCTTTAGCGTTGGTGATCGGGTTCTTGGTCTGCCTGGAAACGGCGGGTTCGCAACCCATTTGGTGGTGTCGGCCAGCAGGCTCGTCCATATTCCGGACGACATGCCATATGACGCTGCGTCCTGTCTGATTTTCACCTACGGAACATCGCATCACGCGCTTAAGGATCGCGCCAAAATTCAACCCGGTGAGTCGCTTTTGATTCTTGGAGCCGCCGGCGGTGTTGGTGCGGCGGCGATCGAATTGGGTAAAGCCGCAGGCGCGCGCGTGATCGCGGCTGTGTCATCCGAAGAAAAAGCGCAGTTCTGCCGTGATCTGGGGGCAGATGAAACAATCGTATACCCGCGTGAATTGGACCGTGACGCGCAAAAGGCATTTTCGGCTGAAATCAAGCGTCTGGCTGGGCCTGACGGGGTAGATGTTGTCTATGACGCGGTTGGTGGTGAATATGCCGAACCCGCAATCCGGGCATTGGCGTGGGAGGGTCGTTTTCTGGTGATTGGATTCCCGGCCGGTATCCCGAAAATCCCGCTGAACCTGACCTTGCTCAAAGGTTGTCAGATTATGGGAGTATTCTGGGGTGCCTCGACGGTACGTGATCCGAAAGGGCATGCAACAAATGTGGCTGAGTTGTTCCAGATGTACGCCGATGGCAAAATCAAACCCAGGATCAGCGCGTCTTTCCCGCTGGAAAAGTCGGCTGATGCGCTGGTGATGTTACAGGATCGCAAGGCTCTGGGCAAAATTGTCGTGACGCTGGACTAAGACGGGTGCAGATCAGATCAGGTCAAATGCGAACTGTCGTTGAAGCCTTTAACGCTCATCTTGTCGCCCAGAATCACAATGCGACTGATCGATCCATTGGCGGCTCCGTTGAATGCAAACGGCTCGGAGCCGCTTGCAATCGCCAAGGCGGCACCAATCACGCCGCCATGCACCACAACCGCGACTCTTTGGTCCGCGTGACGTGCCGCAATACGCAACAAACCTGCCCGCACACGGTCATGCACGATGGCGGTGGTCTCAGCGCCCGGAATCTCGCCCCATTCCTGTCGTTCAATGGCAAGGGCAAAGCGAGGGTCGTTTTCGGCAGCTTTGATCCGGTACAGACCACCATCCCAATCGCCCAGACAAACCTCGCGCAGATCGGCCTCAATGATCGGCACCAGGCCAAGATGCGCGGCCAAAGGCGCCGCAGTCTGGTGGGTACGCCGCAACGTCGTCACATAAATCGCATCAATCGGATCGGTTTTCAGAAACTCACCGACGGCGATGGCCTGCGCCTCGCCATTAGGATGCAGAGCAGGATCACCATGCCCATCCACCATCGGAAACGAATGACCCGGACGCGCCGGTTCGGATTGCCCATGACGGATCAGCAAAAGATCAGCGGCACCTTTGGGCGGAGTGTAAACTGTCTGGTGGTAATCTCTGGTCATCTCTCAGCCTCACTTTGCGATTCTGCAATTGGGGCGACGCTAGTGGACTACAATCAAAAGGACAAATCATGAGAACGCTGGATACTGGCACTGATGAGTTGTTGTGCTCGGTCACAGATCACGTGGCCACGATCACGCTGAACAACCCTGCCCGCCGCAATGCGATGAGCAACCAGATTGGCCCGGCCCTACGCCGTATGCTGGCCGAGACTGAAACCGACCCGGATGTGCGGGTGCTGGTGCTGACCGGCGCGGGCACTGCGTTTTGTGCTGGCGGTGACATCAGCAGCATGGGTGATCGGCTTGCTGGTGGCGGTGAACCCGACCGTGAGGCCATGATTGAACGACTGAGCGAGGCGCAAAACGCCATTTCACTGAAGCTTTACGAATTTCCCAAACCCACCATCGCCGCCCTGCCCGGTGCCGCTGCAGGTGCGGGCATGTCATTGGCGCTGGCTTGTGATCTACGGATTGCGGCAACCAGTGCGGCGCTGGTTCCGGCCTTTGGCATGATCGGCTTATCGGGCGATTTTGGTGGCAGTTGGTATCTGTCAAATCTGATCGGGCCGGGACGCGCCAAAGAAGTCTATTTCACCGGACGCCGCATTCTGGCGGACGAAGGCCTTGCATTGGGTGTGTTCAACCATGTCGTCGCAGACGAAGACCTTATGCAAACGACTGCCGTGATGGCGGCAAAACTGGCGGCAGGCCCGCCCATCGCGCTGAGTTATATGAAAGCCAACCACAATCATGCGATGGTGTCGGATTTGCGCAGCACGTTGCAGGTTGAGGCCGACCATATGATCCGCTCGATGTTGACTGAGGATCACAAACAGGCGGCCATCGCCTTTATGAACAAACAGAAACCGGAATTTACCGGGCAATAGGCCCGCAAACCTAAGGACACATAATGAAAAACCGTCAGGTACTGATTTCAGAACTACCGACAGAAGCGCTGACACTTGAGCATTACACAATGCAAGACGCCGAAATGCCGGTTCCCGGCGAGGGCGAGGTATTATTGCGCACTATCCTGATGTCGATTGACGCGGCCAACCGTGCCTGGATGAAAGGCGCAACGTATCGCGCCGCAGTCAATGCTGGTGACGTAATGCCGACCTATTCGCTCTGTGAAGTCATCGAATCCAACAGCCCGCGCCTGACCAAAGGCGACGTCGTGGCGGCGGAATCGGTTTGGGCCGATTACACCACCTGCAACGCGCGGCAGGTTCAGAAACTACCGGATGTGCGACCGCTCTCTAATCTGATGTCGGTTTATGGCATCCCCGGCAAAACCGCGTTTCACGGTCTTGTTAATGTCGGTCGCCCTGTCGCCGGAGAAACCGTTCTTGTGTCAGCCGCCGCTGGATCGGTCGGGGTCTATGTCGGGCAAATTGCCAAGGCATTGGGCTGTCGTGTTGTTGGCATCGCTGGTGGTCCCGAGAAATGCGAATGGGTTGTCGAGACACTTGGGTTTGATGCCTGTGTCGATTATCGCGATCCGAATATGTTCAAGCAATTGCGTGCGGCTTGCCCGGATGGAGTGGATATCTATTTTGATAACGTCGGCGGCCAAGTACTTGAAACTGCACTATTTGTAATGAATGAAAAAGGCCGCGTCGTGTGCTGTGGCGCGATCAGCCAATACGATACCGCGGCCCCCACAGGCCCACGCAACCTGCCCGGTTTGGTCGTGGTCAAACGCTTGCGGATGGAAGGGTTCATCGTGATGGATTTCGCCGATCAGGATGCAGTTGCCTTACGTGCCCTGCGCACCTGGGTCGAGGCGGGCCAGATCATTGTGCTCGAAGACATTGTAGAGGGGCTGGAAAACGCTCCGGCGGCCCTTATCGGGCTGTTAGCGGGCGACAATAAGGGCAAACGCATGGTGCGCGTTGCTCCGGATCCGGAATAGAGGAGAGCAAATATGAGCGCTATTGACAATGCAGTTACCAAAGCCACCGCAAAAATTGGTCAGGAGGTTGGTGTATCAGACTGGATTCTGGTCGATCAGGACATGATCGACCAATTCGCCGAGACCACCCATGACCGTCAGTGGATTCATATCGATCCCGTTCGTGCCGCTGCAGAAACTCCCTTTGGCGGCAGCATCGCGCATGGTTTCCTGACCATGTCTCTGGCCAGCCGGTTTGCGTATGATTGTTTTGGCATGTTGCCGGGACAGGTCATGGGTATCAATTATGGCTTTAACAAATTGCGGTTCCTGTCGCCGGTCAAAGCCGGATCAAAACTGCGAGGGCGGTTTGTGTCCAAGGCCGTCACCAAGCGCAAGCCCACCGAAATGCTGCGTGAAAACATCCTGACTGTGGAAATTGAGGGGTCTGAAACGCCTGCTTTGGTTGCGGAATGGTTGGGGCTGGCAATCTTCGAAACCACAACCTGATTCCAATAAATCCTGCAAACATGTCACACTTTTGATTTGTTTGCGCACAAACACAATATTGACGCTCCAGATCACCACCTGAAGCATCACAACGCTGGACTCATTTCAAAATTTCCCGTCTAATCAAGGTTCGATGTGGGATAATCAGTAAATGACTAAAATATTGGTGCTTAACGGCCCCAACCTTAATCTGTTGGGAACACGACAACCCGAAGTATACGGGGCGACCACGCTTGCTATGGTTGAGTCTGCCTGTGTAAAGCATGGGCAGATGCTGGGCATGGCAATCACCTGCTTTCAGTCCAACCATGAAGGTGCACTAATCGATGCCATCCACGAATCCAAAGGCACTCAGAGTGGACTGGTCTTGAACGCGGGGGCGTTTACCCACACCTCAATTGCCCTGATGGATGCCATAGCGTCCGTTGATTTACCGCTGGTCGAAGTCCACCTGTCCAATATCCATGCGCGCGAAGAGTTTCGTCATAAATCCTTTATCGCCCCAGTTGCGTTAGGACAGATCTGCGGTTTCGGCTCGCAAGGATACCTTTTGGCCTTGGATGCGCTAGCATCACATTTGACTGCGGCAGGGCTAAGATGAACCTGCAAGAATACCTGAAATTTGTTTCTAGCGCCCAATCCCTCGAAGAATTATGGACAGCACATACCGAACAGATGGGTGAGTATGGGTTTGACCGGCTACTATACGGGTTTACCCGCTTTCTGGCCAAGAATTCCTTTGGCGATCCGGAAGATTTTCTTATTCTGACTAACCACAGCAAAGAATATATCGATGGCTTTATAAATAGCGGGTTGTTTTTTCATGCGCCAATGACGCGATGGGCGCGCGAAAATGAAGGCGCAGCAAGCTGGCAATTGATAACTCAGATGATGGACAGCAAAACCCTTACCGCTGAGGAACGGCGGGTTTATGACTTTAATGCCCGTATGGGTGTGACCGTCGGGTATACGATTGGCTTTAACTCTGCTTCCATAAGATCCAGAGGAGCTTTGTCACTCTGCGCCCGGCCCGGGTTAAGCCAAGCCGATATTGATGCCGTCTGGGACGAACATGGCGACGAAATCCTGCTGGTGAATAACATCGCCCACCTAAAAATTCTGACCCTGCCCTATTCATCACCGAATCGGTCTTTGACCCCGCGACAGCGCGAGGCACTGGAATGGGTTGGGGATGGCAAAACCACTCAGGATATTGCGCTATTAATGGGGCTGACGTCGGCCACCGTTGAAAAACATCTGCGTCTGGCGCGCGTATCTCTGTCGGTGGAAACCACTGCACAGGCCGTTCTAAAGGCAGCGTTGCACAACCAAATGTTTGTCATCGAGGCGTAGACTGCAATGTCAGCTCGGTAATTTTGCCGACCTCAGCGTCAGTAACGAGTTCGTGATAATTGCCAGGGTAAGGAATTCATTACTTTCCTGACGCCACGGAAACATGCAGTCTGTACAAGTTCCGTGAGTGGTGGCTTTGGCCTGGGAACAGCGGGAAATGAACCTTGGTATTTACAAGGCTCTCTGACCTGTCCGGCTCGGGTGTGAATTTTTCTCGTCTGGGTCGGAATTTTGAAAGGCTCCTTCCATCCCCATCGAATCGGGGCCTTCAAGGTATTTCGGAGCCGCATTTTATGTGGCTCCGAAAGATCATTTGATTTTACAATATTCGCCGGATCTATTGTCTGGAAAATTTCAGAATAATCGCCCCGGCAACCGTGATCATAGTTGACACAACCTTTAGCAGGTCGAGCTTTTCCTTCAAAACAAACACACCGATCAGCAAGGCAAATATGATGCTGGTTTCCCGCAAAGCTGTGACCAACGCAATCGGTGCCTGCGTAAAGGCCCAAATTACCAGTGCAAACGCTATGAACGACGCACTTCCTCCAAGCAGACCCTTGAGTTTACGGGTCCGGAACGCCTGCCTGATAATGATAGGATTCCATAGAGACAGGATCGAACTGTAGGCAACTGTCGAGCCAATCGCCAACCAGCCGTAAAATCCGATAGCCGTTCCGGCAACGCGCGCGCCAGTGCCGTCCACCAAAGAATATGACGCTATGAAACAGCCGGTAACAAGCGCTATGACAACTGCTTTGCCATTTCGCTGCCCATCGATTTTACGCACCATGGACAGGCTCATGATGCCCGTGCCGATGGTCAGCACTCCGATAATTTCGGCGAAATTAAGCTCTACACTCAAGATTAGCACGGAAATACAGGCCACGATCAGAGGAGCGATGCCGCGCGCGATCGGGTAAACCAGCGTCAGGTCTCCGAATTTATAAGAAAGCGGCAACAAGAACTGATAGCCAACATGCAAAGCGACGCCAGCAAGCAGATAGGGCAGGCTTTCAATCAGCGGTACCGGGACGAACAACAATGAAAGCGCTGCAAGTGGCGCCTGCCCCAATATCACTGCTGCCATGTTGACGAATTTGTCGCCTGAATCCTTGATCGATGCATTCCAGACCGCATGCAGAATTGCCGCTGCAATTACCACCAGAAATATTTGCGTCGTCATGCCTGTTCCTTTGTCTTCTTCCGTCAGGCGAACCGTTTCTTTTGCAAAGAAACAGACAGGAAAAATCAAAATTTTCCATGACGACGGTACGCGTGACTGTCACAAAGAAAAAGGCGAGACACAATATGTGCCTCGCCTCAAATTCATCAATTGATGAAAATCGGTATTAGCCGCCCATTTTGGCAACTTCTGCAGCAAAGTCTTCTTTGACGACTTCGATGCCTTCGCCCACTTCCAGACGCACGAACCCAGTGATGGTCGCGCCGGCTTCTTTTGCTGCCGCACCAACCGTCAGGTCAGGGTTCACAACAAACGACTGGTTCAACAAAGTGACTTCGGCGAGGAATTTCTTCATCCGGCCAATAATCATCTTTTCAATCACGGCTTCGGGTTTGCCGCTTTCGCGAGCAATGTCCATCTGCACGTTTTTCTCTTTTTCAACAACGGCTGGGGACAGATCGTCTTCGCTCAGCGAGGCCGGGTTTACAGCCGCAATATGCATCGCAACCTGCTTTCCAAACGCTTCATCGCCGCCCGTCAGTGCAACCAGAACGCCGATTTTGCCCATACCTGGGGCGGCCGCGTTGTGGACATAAGACACAACAGTGTCACCCTCCAAAGCGGACATACGACGCACAGACATGTTTTCGCCAATGGTGGCGATCTTGTCAGTGATGGTTTCAGCAACGGTTTTGCCATCCAGATCCGCCGCATTTAGCGCATCAACATCCGATACACCCAATGCAGTTTTGGTTATCGCAGCAACCATGCCTTGGAAATCGGCGTTTTTGCCTACGAAATCGGTTTCCGAGTTCACTTCAACAGCGACACCTTTGCCACCATCAACCGCAACGCCAACCAGACCTTCGGCAGCCGTACGACCGGACTTCTTGGCGGCTTTTGCCAGACCTTTGGTACGTAGCCAGTCAACAGCGGCTTCCATGTCGCCTTCTACTTCGATCAGTGCCTTTTTGGCGTCCATCATGCCTGCGCCGGTGCTGTCGCGCAGTTCTTTGACCATAGATGCTGTGATTGCCATCTTCAGGGTCTCCTCAAATCAAACGGGAATGGGGCAGGTATTGGACCTGCCCCTTATAGATATTACGTCACAAAACTGTGACGGATCAGCTTGCAGCAGGGGTTTCTTCTGCTGCTGCCTCGGTTGCTGCTTCGGCTGGGGCCTCTTCGGCAACCGCTTCAACCACAACTTCTTCTTCGATAGGTGCTTCTTCCAATGCGCCAAGATCAACGCCAGCCGCGCCCAGTTGGGCCGACATGCCGTCAAGCGCCGCACGCGCTGCCAGATCGCAATAAAGTGCGATGGCGCGGGCTGCATCGTCGTTGCCTGGAATGATGTAGTCAACACCATCGGGCGAGCAGTTGCTGTCAACTACGGCAACAACAGGAATGCCCAGCTTGTTTGCTTCGGCAATGGCCAGCGCTTCTTTGCGTACGTCGATGACGAACAGCAGGTCTGGCGTGCTGCCCATTTCGCGGATACCGCCAAGCGAGGCCTGAAGTTTGCCCTGATCACGTTCCATGCCCAGACGTTCTTTTTTGGTCAGACCTTCTGTGTCACCCGCCATAGATTCGTCCAGCTTGTTCAGCCGGGCAATGGATTTGGAAACGGTTTGCCAGTTGGTCAGCGTGCCGCCCAACCAACGGTGGTTCATGAAGTACTGTGCCGATTTCTCGGCCGCTTCGGCCAGCGGGGTCGCGGCCTGACGCTTGGTACCAACGAACAGAACACGGCCGCCCTTGGCAACGGTATCGCGGATCGCTTGCAGTGCCTGGTCCAGCAATGGAACAGTCTGCGTCAGGTCCATGATATGGATGCCATTACGCGAACCATAGATGAACGGACCCATGCGGGGGTTCCAGCGTTGTGTTTGGTGACCAAAGTGAACGCCAGCTTCTAGCAGCTGACGCATGGTGAACTCGGGAAGAGCCATGCTCGGAGTTTCCTTTCCGGTTTGAACCTCAGTGGGGGAACTCAGAGCGGATGCTCCAACCGGCGGACCTTTGAAGATTTCTCCTCCATCGGCCCAACCCCCACCTGCGGGATTGAATGGCGCGCGTATACGGCAGGTTTAAGTCGGGTGCAAGCGCGTTTTGCCGGAAACGACAACCGACAACCACACTCACATATTGGCGCCACCCCGATCCTTGGCCAATTTGATTTTCTTTTTCAAATCGGTTCTGATTTTGGTCAATTCAGCATTCATCTGCGCCTGTGCTTTGGTGATCCAACTGTTATCGACATCAAGCATGGATTTGGCATTTGCCCATCTTCGATCATTATTCAAAACACCTGCAAACAGGAACACATGCGGCCAATCTCTGGCATCACTGCCGACTTCCAGGGTTGCGTGTAACTGTTTCCAGTCAGTGGTTTCCAAAATACCCGAAAATATCCTGTCAACGCTGTTGTCCTTGATTGAGACCCTTCCGTCCGCATTTGCGGTCCATGAATCATTGCTCATTGTCCAATGAATCTTGTTCCCCAGATACGAACCGCATTTGTTCACCCTGTACCGGCCCCCTGCTCCCAGTTGCAGATAGGTGGACCATTTGTTCCGGCCAGGTTTATCCTGTTTCTCAAAGGCGTCTTCCAGCTCGGCCTTGACCGATTTGGCGGTCGCTCTGAGGTTGGCCACTCCGGCCTTAACGATTTTTTCCCGTTTCTTGATCTTGATTTTGCGAAACTCAGGATCATGCATCATCCCGTTGATTTTATTCTTGCGATCCTGTTCTTCGCCTTGATCACGGCATTCGCGGATCAGTGGGCCCCGCGCCGATGAAAACCGAGTCCAGCCTAGTTTTGATTGCTTGCGTTTGAACCGGTCCAGTGTTCCGGACAGGCCGATCGATGCGCCAGACACACCTTTGGGCAGTGCTCGGGTGATTTCATCTTCGATATCATTCATTTGGACTTGAAAAAACGCATCCAGATGGCCTGCAACGCCGCCCTCTACCCCATTGGCCGCCGCAATGTCGCTGTTCAGGCTTTTGATCATGGCCTTCAGTTTGGCCGGGTTGGTGTGCAATTCACTACGTTTGGCGCTTTTGGCAAAATCCTTGAAAACGGCAGCACGACCCTTGGTGATCTTCTGTTGTTTTAGCAGCTCCTTCGTTGACGCCGGTGCCAGTGGGTCAAGTTTTTCGACGGCAGCAAGCAAATCAACCACGGACTTTTGCGCGGCGACAAGAACATCAAGTGTCTTTTTCAACGCCGCTTCGGTGGCTTTGGAAACCTTGGAGGGGACACTGACTGAAATTTTGGCGATCTTCATAGCACAAAACCCTTCAACTAATTTGAAATACGGCTGCCCAGAAAAGGGGTCTGCAGCAACAAAATACAAACGTATTTGGCAACGGGAATGATCAGTTTTCAATGTATTTAAGTTATAGGTATCAGATTTCCGGGCGCTCACCCAAAAAAATGTGGCTTATCAGTGTTCATCAACCGGTGCCCATTCCGAACGATTTCATGACACGCCGCAGCCAGAGTTTTGCGATCAGGAAAGTCAGAAACCCGCAAGGGATCGTGGTAGATGATTTCAACAGAGCCAGGAGCGCGCGCGGCCAAGGTTTTGATCAGATGACTAGCAAAATCCATTTCACCCCACCAACCATAGAACCGGGCCGGCTCGCCAGCAGGTGCGTGGTAAAGGACCGTCACAGGCTGGATATACATCTGATCGCGTAGATGATCCGAAAAGAATGCCTGAAACAGTGCGGTTTTAAACGGCAACACGCGCAGTCCGTCGGTTGACGTGCCTTCGGGGAAAAACAGCAGCTTATGTCCGGCGAGCAGTCGTTGCTCAAACAATTCAGTCTGCTCGCGGGCGCGTTTGGGGTTACGTTCGATAAATACGGTGCCGGTGGCGCGGGCCAGCCAGCCGATACCGGGCCAGCTCGCAACCTCGGATTTGGAAACAAAATAGATGCGTTTGCGCGCGTTCAACGCAAATATGTCCAGCCAGGAGCTGTGATTGGCCACAACGCCGCCACGCTGTAGCATCAGCTGTCCTGAACTGCTGAATTTCATGCCAATTATCCTGAACGCATTGCGACAGACAAATTGGGTAATAAACGGCGTAACCGGGCGATGCAAACCGCACAACGGGCGCTCGATCAACCGCACCAATAGCAACAGGATCAGACAGCCAAATACCAGCGTCCCAAGCACTAGAGCGCGTAGTAAAACACGTAGCCAGCCCATCGGCCCGATCACCACCGGATCGGGCGCTGTTTCGCTGTCCCATAGCGGGTTCACCGGTTTCGCCCGCCTGTATAAATCCGCCGCTGGCGTTGGTTCATTCGGTTGGTATCCATCAGTAGACAAACATCAGTTGTATTAAAATCATGATCGATCCAGGCACCCTCGCCCACAAAACCACCAAGACGCAGATAGGCTTTTATCAACGCAGGCGTTTGCAGCATTGCGCGCCGCCGGTCGAGTGTTTCGATGGGCAGCAAATCCATGTTCTGATACTGTGGGCCGCGTGCTTTCACCCGCAAATCAGCCGGGGCCAAATGGTTGTGATGCAGCATCGACAAGGGCTGTGCCAATTTGGCGGTATCAGTTCCATGAAAACTGGCAACACCAAACAGAATGTCAATGCCATGATCCTGCACATAATCGGCCAATCCGGCCCAAAGGTGATACATCGCCGTACCACCACGATAATCTGCACGCACACAGGACCGGCCCAGTTCCAGCAAACGCCGATCGCTGGATTTCAGCAGGCTTAGGTCGTACTCATCCTCGGAATAGAATTGCCCGGCTGTTGCGGCCTGATCGTCGCGCAGTAAACGATAGGCTCCGACCACGTCGCCCGTATTCTCGTCCCTTAGAAGCATATGATCACAGAAGGAATCAAATTGATCCCGTTCCAACCCAGCCTCATGGTCAACCATGGCGCCACGGCCACCCAGTTCACGCACAAATACCTGATAGCGCAATGCCTGAGCTGCGCGTAACTCAGCCTCGTTCGTGGCTATTTTGACCGAGAATTGAGGCCCTAAATCCGGCATGCGTTTGGCGCTTTATTTGGTTTGTAACAGGTATCGCGCAAATAGCGTGTTTTGCACGGCACAGGCAAGGCCCGGATCAGCTCTGGCGTTAACCCTTTATCAACCAGTTTCACGCATCAAAGACCAAAATCAGGGTGATGCGGTTTCCGTCAATGACGATTTTACCCTGATCACGAAAGTTTACGGTAATCTTGCCGGCGATATTGGATTGCACCTGCCCAATCCCCCAATCGGGGCACAAAGGGTGGCGTACCAGCATGCCTGGTGAAAGAATGGCATTAAGCTCGGTCATAACGGGCCTGAGATTAGGAGCGGAATATTGAAGCAAACTAACGCTAATCTGGCGACACTGATAGGGTCAAGAATTTGTCACGACCTGATTAGCCCGATCGGGGCCGTCAATAACGGGTTGGAACTACTTGGGCTGACCGGAGGTGCTGAGGGCCCGGAAATAGATCTGATTTCAGACAGCGTTGAACATGCCGAGGCACGCATTCGGTTTTTCCGAATCGCCTATGGTGCTTCGGGCGAGCAGATGATGGGCCGAGCCGAAATCGTGTCCATTTTGGATGACATTGGTCGTGGCCGTCGGCTTGTCACCGAATGGCAACCCAGCGCACCACAGACCCGAGCAGAAATACGTTTGGTGTTTCTTGCACTGCAATGTTTTGAATCGGCGCTGCCCTATGGTGGCAATGTACGGATTTCGGTGGAAGACGCGATTTGGACGATTGTTGGCACTGCGGAAAAGCTCAAATTCGATTCGGACCTATGGGGTGGATTATCCAAGTCCACACCACAGGCCGAGATCACCCCGGCACTGGTGCAATTTGCATTGTTCCCTGTTGTCTCTGCAGAATTAGGACGCAAAATCAAAGTGGTGCAAACCGAAACTCAGGTAACGGTACAGTTCTAGCTGCGCACGGTTCCGTCACCGGTTACCAGATATTTAAAGCTGGTCAGCTGCTCGGACCCAACCGGGCCACGGGCGTGCATTTTTCCGGTGGCGATGCCGATTTCAGCACCCATGCCAAACTCGCCCCCATCAGCAAACTGGGTCGAAGCGTTGTGCATCAGAATGGCGCTGTCGAGTCGTTCAAAGAAACGGGCGACGGCATCGGCATCTTCGGCGACGATGCAATCGGTGTGATTTGAGCCGAATTCCCGGATATGGGCAATGGCGTCATCAGTACTGTCGACCACTTTGGCCGCAATGATCATGTCCAGAAATTCCTGACCCCAGTCTTCATCTTGTGCCGCCACGGTACCATCAATACGTGCCAGCGTCTTATCTGCACGCACTTGGACACCTGCATCAATCAAGGAACGGATCACGCCCTGCCCGATGGTATCCGCAATATCGCGGTGAATCAGCAGACACTCAGCGGAACCGCAGATGCCAGTTCGACGGGTCTTGGCATTCAATACGACCCTAAGCGCCTTTTCCGGATCTGCAGAAGCATCCAGATAAACATGAACAATGCCTTCAAGATGGGCAAACACCGGCACCCGCGCTTCGCGTTGCACGAGACCAACCAGTCCCTTGCCGCCACGCGGAACGATGACATCGACATAGTCGGTCATTTTCAGAAGCTCGGTCACTGCTGCCCGGTCCCGCGTTGGGATCAGCTGGATAGCGTCCTCGGGCAGATCTGCCGCGCGCAGACCTTTAACCAGACAAGCATGAATGGCACTTGAAGAATGAAAACCCTCAGAGCCGCCGCGCAGGATAACCGCATTGCCTGCTTTCAGGCATAGCGCCCCAGCATCAGCCGTTACATTGGGGCGGCTTTCGTAGATCACTCCGATCACCCCCAAAGGCGTGCGCACACGTTGAATATGTAACCCGCTGTCCATGTTCCATTCAGCAATCACACTGCCAACCGGATCAGATTGTGCAGCCACTTTGCGCAAGCTATCAACAATGCCCTTAACACGGGATTCATCAAGCATCAGACGATCCATCATTGCCGGGCTTAACCCTTTTTCGCGGCCATATTCCATGTCCAGAGTATTGGCGGCAATGATCTCGGCGCGCTGCATCCATACGGCATCTGCCGCCGCCATAAGGGCCGCTGTTTTGCTGTCTGGTGTGGCAAAGGCAAGTGTTGCGCTGGCGGCTTTGGCGCGCGCGCCTAAGTCGGTCATAAGAGCGGCGATGGGGGCGAGGTCTTTCATCTTATTGCGCCTTTCTGTGCAGTGTCAGCGTGGTCGTTTGAGTATTTGTGACGAGAAGAAGCTTAAGTTCAGAATGCCATATCATCGCGGTGGATCAAGGCAGACCGGCCCGGGTAACCAAGTATTTTTTCAATATTTGCGGTATTCTGACCTTTGATACGGATGGCTTCGTCTGCGGTGTAGCGGCTTAGTCCCAAGCCAAGGCTTGCGTTGTCAGGGCCACAAATCTCAACCGGATCACCACGGCCAAAATGCCCGCCAACTTCGGCCAGTCCGGCAGGAAGCAGGCTTTTGCCACTGCCCAAAGCACACATGGCCCCTGCGTCTATGGTCAACGTGCCCTTGGGTTTCATTGTTGCGATCCAGTGCTTGCGGGCTGTTTTTGGGTCAAGCTGGGCCGTGAACCATGTAGCAGACGCGCCATTGTTCAGGTTTTTCAAAGGGTTCAAAGGCGACCCTTCAGTGATCGCCATCGCGCATCCCGCCGCTGTTGCAACTTTGGCCGCCATCAGTTTGGTTTTCATCCCGCCTTTGGACAATCCAGACCCGGCATCCCCGGCCATGGTCTCGATCTCGGGTGTTACATTGTTAATCACGTCGTACCGTCGGGCAGACGGATCCGAGGTAGGATTGGCGGAATAGAAACCATCAACATCGGATAACAAAATCAGCTGATCGGCCCCAACCGTCACTGCAATCTGCGCGGCCAGCCGGTCATTGTCGCCATAGCGAATTTCGTCTGTCGCAACCGTATCGTTTTCGTTGACGATCGGAACAGCGCCAAGGCCCAGCAATGTCTTGAGCGTTGCGCGTGAATTCAGATAGCGACGACGATCTGCGCTGTCCTCCAAGGTCACAAGAACCTGCGCTGTGGTAACTGAATGCGGCGCCAATGCTTCTTCATAGGCGCGGGCCAGCCGAATCTGACCAACTGCTGCAGCTGCTTGGGATTGCTCAAGCGCCAGATTTGATCCAGCCAGGTTCAACACCGCGCGACCCAGGGCGATCGAGCCTGAAGACACAAGGATAACCTTGGCCCCACCTGACTTTAGCCAGGCCACATCTGCGGCCAACGACTGCAACCATTCAACACGCAAATCCCCAGTTCGACGGTCCACCAACAAGGATGAACCAACTTTGACCACAACACATTTGGCGTCTGTCAGGGTTGCCACGCTTGTTCCTCGGTTGCGGGTTTGAGGCGCAGTTTGTCTTCGTCGATTTCACTGCGCAATGCGCGCAAGACCTCGGTAACGCCTTCGTGGCTGACGGCTGACATCATCAGCACTGGCCCACCTACTGCAGCCTCTAGTTCTGACCTGGCAGCGGCGCGTTCTTCTTCGGTCAGCGCGTCGATCTTGTTCAGAACCGTGACGCGGTTTTTATCTGCCAGATGGCCGCCATAGGCGACAAGTTCACCAATGATCGTTTTGTAATCTTCGACGACAGTATCAGATGTGCCGTCCACCAGGTGAAGCAGAACTGAACAGCGCTCAACATGGCCCAGAAACCGGTCACCAATTCCGCGCCCTTCATGGGCACCAGCGATCAGGCCGGGAATATCGGCAATGACAAATTCAACGTTATCAACGCCCACGACTCCCAAATTGGGGTGAAGCGTGGTAAACGGATAGTCGGCAATCTTGGGTCGCGCATTTGACGTGGCGGCCAGAAAGGTTGACTTTCCGGCATTAGGCAGACCCAGCAATCCAGCATCGGCAATCAATTTCAGGCGCAGCCACAAAGTGCGTTCAACGCCCTCTTGCCCCGGATTGGCACGACGTGGTGCCTGATTGGTCGCTGATTTGAAATAGAGGTTGCCAAAGCCACCGTTACCACCGCGCGCTAACTCAATGCGCATGCCGACCTCGGTCAGATCAGCGATAACCGTTTCCTGATCCTCGTCCAGAACCTCGGTTCCAACTGGTACTTTCAGGATAATGTCATCGCCGCTTTTGCCGGTACGTTGCTGCCCCATTCCGGGTTGCCCGCTTCTGGCAAAGAAATGCGGCGCATAGCGAAAATCGATCAAGGTGTTCAGACCCTCGACCGCCTCGACAAAAACGGTGCCGCCTTTACCGCCATCGCCGCCATCAGGGCCGCCATATTCCATGAATTTTTCACGGCGGAAGCTGACACAGCCCCCTCCACCACCGCCGGATCGGATGTAAACTTTGGCAA
The DNA here is from genome assembly GCA_003354145.1 of Paracoccaceae bacterium. Lineage (GTDB taxonomy): Bacteria > Pseudomonadota > Alphaproteobacteria > Rhodobacterales > Rhodobacteraceae > NORP181. The sequence continues at coordinate 5,216 of PIVL01000043.1, read as the reverse complement.
GATCAAGAAATTTCATGGCGTACCCTTACGCAAAGGTTGCTCTGCGCTCAATCACAGATTTCGACTATAGGTCCAAGTAGGGACCGTTGTATCGCGTGCGACGGAAAAGCTTTCGGCGTCGCCAAGATAGTTGAAACCGCAATGGGTCAACACTCTGGCCGAGGCCGGATTGTCTTGGAACACCGAAGCAAACATGGTGTCATTGGCAAGCGGATTGGCAGCGACCAACGCGGCCACGGCCTTAGACGCCAATCCTGTATTCCAATAGATTGGAGCAACCCAGTAGCCGACTTCAGACTGGTTTCGGTCCATACGCTGTAACGCAATCAGACCCATCACTTCGTCACCGCCAGATTTGGTTCCATCCATCGCCCAGACATCTTCGGTGCGACTATCAGCCATCGAACGGGCAATAAACGCCTGCGCGGCCCCAGGGGGATATGGGTGCGGAATATTGGACGTCATCCGCGCCACGCGTTCATCCGCACCATAAAGCGTAATCAATCCCTCGTCCGAGCGACGCAACGGGCGCAGATCGAATTGTTCGGTTTCAACAACCGGCTGGTTGGTGATTTGATCCAGTTTCATGTGATTGTTCCTCCTCTTGAACACCACAAATTTTGCGACCAGTTTTAAACACGCTTATGATCGCTTCAAATAAACTTTCAGAACCGGTAAACGAATATTGTTAATATCTAACCAGAAACGAAAATGGGGACCGGCGGTTTCGCCGATCCCCTGAATTTCAGTACCCTTGGGTGCGGCTTATTCTGCGGCCTCTGCTTGTGGCAGAACCGAAATAAAGGTGCGGTTTTTGATGCCTTTGTGAAATTTCACAGCGCCATCGACAACAGCAAAAATCGTGTGATCTTTGCCCATGCCAACGCCTTCGCCTGGCCAATACTTAGTACCGCGCTGACGCACGATGATATTGCCCGGAATGACGGCCTGACCGCCATAGAGTTTCACACCAAGACGACGGCCAGCGGAATCGCGACCGTTGCGTGTTGAGCCACCTGCTTTTTTATGTGCCATTGTGTCTCTCCTTAGCCTTTAGCCAGTTCTTTGGCCTGTTCGATCCAGCCTTCACGCTCGATCCGGCCTTTGAATGACAGTTTCTCGTCCATATCAGCAACGTCAGCATCCGTCCATGCCGCAATCTGAGCAAATGATGTCACGCCACCGGCGAGCAATTTTTTCTCAAGTGCCGGACCAACGCCGGACAGCTTTTTCAGATCGTCCGCAGCAGCGGGAGCGGTAGTTTCTGCAGCTTTCTTAGGGGCCGATTTCTTGGCAGCAGCTTTCGGAGCCGCCTTTTTAGCTTCGTCCTTCTTAGGTGCTGCCTTTTTGGCCGGAGCTTCTGCAACAACAGCTGCAGGCGCTGAGCCCGCACCAATCGCGGCTTTAACACCGGATTTGTCGGCACCTGACGCAAGAATGTCAGTCACCTTAACCAGCGTCAGTTTCTGACGATGACCTTTGGTGCGCTTTGAGCTGTGCTTACGACGACGTTTGACAAAGTGAATAACCTTTTCGCCTTTGATCTGGTCGATCACTGTCGCCTGTACGCCAGCGCCTTCGATGAAGGGGGCACCAACAACGGTGGCATCTCCGCCTAGCATCAGAACATCGTTGAATTGAATTGTTTCGCCAGCGCCTGCAGCCAGTTTTTCAACACGAAGCGTATCGCCCGATTGAACTTTGTACTGCTTTCCGCCGGTCTTGAGGACCGCGAACATGCGTCTTTCCTTTGCTTTACCGCGTTCTGTGGTCCCCGATATAACGGGCGTTTTGGCCTAAGCCACCGCGAACAGCGCGCCCATCGGGCGTAATGATGAATAATCCCGGCACGATGGTTCGAGCCGGGATGGGGGCTTATCGTCGGATCAGTGAATAGTGTCAACCGCTAAAGCACCAACGTTGATCGCAGATGTTTCATTGACCGGCTGGATCAGTAATCCCTATATGTCACTGGCCAACATCGCACGCGCCACCGAGCGCCCCAACTCATAGGAAATGGCACTATACACAGTGTCGAACCCATCAAACAATGCCCGATTAAGCGCCTGCCCCGACGCACTGTTCGAAAAAGTGATGTAGTCCTCGATCTCAGCCAGGCTTAGCGGACGATAGGCCATCAGCAAAAACCCGAAAAGCCAGCCTTCTGTGTCGTCTTGAATATCCTGTTCCTGCCCCCAAACATCCGCCAGAATTTCATCGTCGCTCATATTAATCGCCTTGCCATCGACCAGTCCGCGAAAGAATTGGTAGTTCGATCTCAACGACCCGGCGACATTCAGTCCCAACAGATCATTTACCTCGACAAAACGGGTAATTGCAGCCAGATGCGCATCCTTGCTGGAAACCAGATCATAATAATTGGCGTGGGCGATATCTTCGATATCAGGATCGAGCATTGCGGTCCGGGCTGAGATTTCCAATGTCAGAATTCGCTGGCCTTGCTCTGATTGATAAAACGAAACCGCTTGGGAAATCTGAGGATTGTCCATCCCATCTGCAATAGATTTGCGCAGCGTTGCCTCTATCCGGTCGGCATCATAAAGGTGTTTGACACTGTCCTTCCAGTACTGACCACCCTGCCCTCCGAGCATTTCGTCATTCAGATCATCAGCATTATCCAGACCCTCGTCGCGCATTATGGCGATAACTTCGCCAAGCCGCAGAACACGGGACAGATTATCGGCCTCAGGCGTTGCGGCGACAAATGGAGCGCAAATCAACCAGAACAGCGCGGCCAGCAGATACAGTCTCAAATGTCTTGCCCCGAGCCAAGCTCGACCAGGCGACCCGCCAAAGCCTCGAACCGGTTGGCTGTGATTTCGTACTGGACCGCATTAAGCAATTCATAGACCTGCTGCATTTCCTTCTGCTCAAGAGCGACGGTGTAGTCCTCGATATCCGCATCAGAAAAATCCTGATAGGTATAGGCCGCCCCTTCCAATGCAGATTCCTTTAGCGCAACAAGTATCTCTTCCTCTTGCGATTTGATCATCGCACGCAGTTCATCCGCATCAATACGCAATTCAATCACGCCGGCAGAGGTGGCCGCCAACAAAAACCTTACCTGAATTTCCTGCAGCGCCCGCAAACTGGTACCCGAGGCGTCAATGGCCCGGTTCATTCGCTCAAACATTGCAACCCTGTCCGGATTGTCCGCCCTTAGCTCTGCAACGATATCCGCGCCAGTCGCTGCTTTGTCATCATCACCCTTGATCATATGCGACGCGTTTTCCGCGACAACCAGCCGTTGCCCCAGATCCGACGCATAAAACTCGACCGCATGGTTCAGCAGATCATCGTCAAGTGTAGCCTCGAGTATTTCCAGCGAAATCGCGCGCATGACAGATGTGTCAAACACATCATCGCTCAGACGCTCCCAATCGGGCCCGAACTTTTCTGAATCCATTCCCAGCATGGCAGGTGCAGATTTTGCAGACAGCGCAATACTGTCCAAGGCCACATCAAATCCGGTGACATTCAGAAACGCCTCGATCCTGTCGCGTTCTGCGGCCTGTACCGGCGCAGATATGAAGGTGAATACAAACAGTGCGGCGTTCAACATTAGCCACAAAACGACGCGGTGCGGGGCGGGATTGGTAAATTGAGATTTCATGCTTCAAACGTAAGCGATTTTTCGGCATGGGCAATCAAATTCCGCGCTATCAGCGGACTTGCGTCGCCATGTGGATAAATCCGGTGCAAAACGGCTCTTGCCAGCGTCGCAAATCCTGACTAAACGGCCCCCACCACACCCTCGCGGAGAGGTGCTAGAGTGGTCGAATAGGACGGTCTCGAAAACCGTTGACCTCGCAAGGGGTCCCAGGGTTCGAATCCCTGTCTCTCCGCCAGATTTCCCTGTTAACTCATTGATAATAAGTAACTTGAGATTGGCGCACCATGCCACCCCATACAACAGCCCATACGAATGATCTGGATCCACACCGCGCACCGCTGCAACGTCCGACTCTTGGAATTACGAACCTGTGACTGCCAATAGCCCAGCTTCACGGCGCTTGAGAACCAGGTGAGCGGAAACAGAGTTGCTGCTCTCAGTGCCAAGACCATTCGGAAATATTTTTAGAAACTCAACCTGCGCTCTGATTGATGAAGCAGATACCGTCCAATCGCCTAGCAAAAGGCTTTCTGCGTACATACCGTTGGCGGTGACTATTTCGTGGTCTTCGAATAACAAATGAAAATACGTTACTTTTTTCAAAGCGCTGTCGATGCGTATGGTTTTCTCATTGATTAGGTGTTTGGCCGCAACAAGAACGCCTGAGACGCCAAACAGAAGTTCATTGGTACTGCTTTGGCAGAAAACTCGATGTTGCGGCGACAACAGCACTTCCTTTTTTGGAACACCTTCCTCCAAGCTACTGGGCATGAAACGAATAGGGCGAAAATCCTTCATTTCATCACTGTCCAATCGAACCACTGTGCTGCCCACCCATTTGACTCGCTTTGGGCCGTTCAATGTCGTGATTTCCTGCCCCCTTTTGATACTCTCTATCAAGACCGGGCCTTTTGGGGTCATGATCATTGTGCCGGATACAAAACACGGAGGAGGCAAGGGTTGCAAACCGTCAGGCGGCTCGGTCGGGTCTGGGCTTGTTTCCCACGGCGGTCCATAAGTGTACCAAGGTCCATCTCCGGGCGCATAAGTGCCGTCGCCAGGATTGATTGGTATTCCGTCTGCTGGTCCCCCTATCAGATCAAAATCATCGTCTTTGCCCCATCCGGCCACATCAATTGGTGTTTGTGTTTCATCCATCAAAACAATTGCGTCACGTTGATCTGATGGAGAGGAGAGCGGGCCAAGTTCCTGACGGTAGTACACAAAGCCGTCATCCGGTTCGAAACCATAGGGCATCATCGTGTCGACTGGTTCCTGATCAACCGGCGCTGAACTATTCCCGGAGTGCTGGTAGGACGCGAGGGACCAGCCCGTCAGATCGTCGCCTGGCAAGGCCCGGATGAATATGGTGCCAGTATCGGCGTTAAATGAGTAGATGTCAGCCATTCGGATTCCATGTTGCCTAGGCTACAACAAATAGTATCGGAAAGTGGCTATTATTAGTTAGGCTGGTGACATTTTCTTGTACAATTCACGCGGGTAAACTGGCTTGGCCGCACACTAGCGCCAGACCCAGTCCAATAGGTTTGAAAACGGGCAGCAGAATTGTCGTCAGCGATCC
>PIVL01000694.1 GCA_003354145.1 Paracoccaceae bacterium | reverse complement strand
TTCCTACATTTTTGGTCTCCGAGGCTGCATTTTTGTCGAATGTCTCAGCCAACTCCTCCATTTTCGCTCTCCGAGGCATCACTTTTGGAGAATGTCTCAGCCAATTCTGCTATTTTTGGTCTCCGAGGCTGCATTTTCGTTGAATGTCTCAGCTAATTTGGACATTTTGGGACCAAACGGGGGGTCGGCGCGACACGAGCGCTTGCACCACCCTCGGTGAAGGTTTTCGGAGGCGAAAAGCGCACCTTCCGAGCACCCCCCGCGAGGCCACGAGGCCGTCGGTGAAGCCTCGCGGGAGGATCGAAATTTTGGGGGGATGTACGCGACTCGCGGAGAGCCTTCACCGACGGAATGGCGCCCCCGAGGCGGCCCAGCGGACAGCTCAAAAATGCCGCTCCGAACGCCAACCCGCATGGTATGACGGCTCGCGGCGCGCTCATTTTAGAGGGGTCGCGTTGACCGAGAAAAAACGGTATAGGAGCACCCTCGCGCAGACCCGAAATCGTCATACCGTGCTGATTGGCTGTTTTTTTCGCGGAAACGCGGCCCGATATGGCGTATATTTCGATCACGATGGGGGCCGGAAATCCGTCGGGGAAGGGATGCCGGAGGGGCGCCGGCAGCGGCCCTATAAAGGCGCGTTAAACGGGAGCCCCCGGCATCGCTCACCGAGGGTATGGCGGCCGTTCGGAGGGCTAAAAGTAATAAGATATATGAGACGCGGTTGGGGCACGAAAAAACGAATCAGCACGGTATGGCCGCTCGCGGGGTCGGGCGAGGTGCGTCCCATACCGTTTTTTACGAGTCGGGGCGATCGCGCCCGGAGCGTGCCGAAAACCCTGTAAAAAACGGGTCGAAGTCGACCTCGTGTCGGTATCCCCCTCGTTGAAGCGATGCGCTTTTCGGAAAAGTGGCATTTTGGGGGCGTATGCCGGAAAACGCCGTTTTTCAAAAACGCCAAAAACCCGAAGGATTTGCCCGGTTACGGGCGTAAATGCCTCCACGTATGGCCGCGACAGTCACGATTTCATCGCAAGGGTCACCAAAAGTAGCACATGAGCGAGGAGGGGGATCGGAGGGCGTCGCACGCGTGTCACGGGGGGCCCCGGGCGGGCATGATTTCGGGCCGAGGACGCCATGCGCAAAGTGCGGGATGCCTCGGCTATTTCTGCCTTTTTAGCCCTTTTTTGGGCAGGAAATCGCGTCA
>PIVL01000330.1 GCA_003354145.1 Paracoccaceae bacterium | reverse complement strand
ACGTCGTCGACACCGTAGCCGATGTCCCAAGCGCCACGTGACTCCTCGAAGTCGATGTTGCGCTTCTCGAAGCCGCTTGACAGTATGAGAATGCTGGTCCTGAAGCGAGGTCCACCCTGCGCTCCGCGCTCCACATCATCCGGGAGCCTAACATCATGAAAAGCCATTAGTTGTCCCTCTTGTTGAACCTGGAGGCCTGTGCGAATGCTCGACTTGTCAGCTGACCAGCCGACCGTCCAAAGCGCTCAGGGTTGGTGTCTGTTATGTTGAAGTTTATCTCGATGTTGCGCCCACTTCCACCTGGCTGCTGACCACGAGGAGTGATGGACACGTTCTCACCGTCTTGGGCCCTGAAGGCCACCAGCCGGTTGTCAATTCCGTTTATAGGTGCGACACCTGTGTTCGAGCCAACTGTGAATGAGCCACCGTTCTGGAAGCCAAACAGTCCCTTGATGCCTGAGAAGAGACCTCCAAAGAGACCTCCACCAGCCGCTCCTCCAGCACCGCCGCCAATGCCCAAGAGGCTGGCCAGCGGGCCGGTGATGCTCTGACGCACCGCCAACCTGGTCAGGTCGGCTGCTATGCTTGTGACAAGGGAGCCAAACTCGAACTTGCCTGTCGTGACAAACTTGACCATGGCGTCCTCAGCCGAGCTGAAGGCGTTGACCAGTGTGTTCTCTGCTAGACTTGCGAGATCTCCGAACTTCTCCTGCACACGAAGGATGCCGCGCTCCAGTCCGGAGAGGGCGTCTGTCTGTGTGTCGAGGAATGCCAGGCGGAGCTCACGTGTGCTCTTGGCGAACTGCGAGGTGCTTATCGCGCCCTTGGCCAGCAGGGCGTCCAGTGCCTTGACACCATCCTCGTAGTCCTGCAGTGGGGCGTTTATCTCCTCGAGAGCCTTGGCCTGGTTCTCCAGCTCCATGTTCTGTGTGATCAGGGTGGTTATCAACTCTTTCTCGCTCTTGGTCAACACGCGTTTGGCGACATCCTCGGCCTTGAATAGGGCCTCCCTGATGGCGCGCTCCCGACTGTTCAACTTGAGCAGCTCTGTCTCGCGGTTGAGATCTCTGAGGAAGTTCTGCAGGGCGAGGTTCTGCACTGTGGCCGGATCCACCTTGGCGGCTCCACCCTCTGCGAACTTCTTGTTCGCGGCGGCGAGGGCAGCGGCCTCCTCGCGCTGCTTGCGCAACCGGTCTTGTGCTCGTGCCTCGGCTCCAGTCAGGATCCGGTTCACGGCGTCTGTGGCGAAGGTGGTGCCTTGGAAACCCTCGAGGAACGCGGTCCCGGCTGTCTCACCGGCGTCCCTGGCGGCCCCGGCGAGTGGGTTGGTGATGCTGAGACCGACATTGCCAATGCTGCCAATGCCAGCGAACTCTGTCACTGTGTTTATACCGCCAATGAGTGTGTTTATGAATTCCTGCACCAGCTTGCTGATGCCGTTCAGGGCCTGGAAGAACAGGTCGCCCAAGGCTCTTGGGATCTTGGTGAATGTCGCCACAATCGCGTCGAACGCGCCGTTGAAGACGCCCACGAGGCCGTCCACTATGGAGGCGGCTCCACGCAGGATGCCTCCAAAGCTGAATACTATTGGACCGACTATGCTCTCAACCACAGAGCGCACAGCGTCGAAGGCTGGCTTGAAGAAGTCGACCAGAGCGCCCAAGGCGGCCTTGATCTCCTGGAATGCGACGACGAAGAAGTCTGCCAGAGTGCCTGCTCCATCACTGGACAGCTTGATCTTGTCACTGAAGCTTATCAGCAGGGCGATCACGGTGGTCAACGCCACGACGATCGCTCCAATTGGGTTGGCGGCGATCACAGCTGTGAGACGGAGGACCGCTGTTATGGCCGCGCCGACCGCCTGCTTGGCGAACTTGACACCGATGACGATGGAGGCGGCGGCGAATGCTCGCGCCAGCAGCTCCACGTTGTCGGAGAGAAGGATGATGAACTTGGCCAGAGCGGTGCTGGCCCCACTGGCCCCGTCCATTGATCCAATGAATTGTGTTATGTTGTTCCTGAGAACTGTGAAGGCCTGACCGATGGTTGGGACTGACTCCGCGAAGCGGTCCTCCAGCTCCCCTCGTGCCTCCTTGAATGATCGAAGGATATCCTGAGCGGTGATCTTGCCCTGCTCACCCATCTCACGCAGCTGGCCTCGAGTGACCCCAAGGCCCTCGGCGATCACATCTGCGACAACAGGCAGCTGCTCGAGCACTGATCGCAGCTCGTCGCCACGAAGGGTGCCAGAGGCGAGACCTTGTGACAGCTGGATCATGGCGTTGTTGGCCTCTTGGGCCGAAGCGCCTGACAACAGGACAGCCTGGTTCAGGCTCTCTGTGAAATTTATGGTCTCCTGCTGGGAGATGCCAAGATCCTTGACGGCCAGCGCGGTTCGTGAGAACACCTCCACTGTCCCCTCGAAGGAGGACCGGGTCCGGTTGGCCACGGCGAACAACTTGTCGGTCGCGACCGCCAGCTCGGCGGTGCCATCGGTTACTGTCCGCAGTCTGTTCTGAAGATTGGTGAAGTTGTCCACCATCTGGACCAGCTCTCGGACGCCAAACGCGACGCCAAGAGCACCCAGGGCGCGGGTGAGGAGCTGAACCCCGCCCTGGGCTGTCTTCGCGCCTGACCCGATGTCGGCAATATTTCTCTTGACGACGCGGGTCCCGCGCTCGGATACTATTATGTCAATGCGTTCAGTGGCCATTACTTAGTAACTCTCGCCTTTGCCACGACGGTTGAGGCCTTCTCGACCGCCATTTCCACAAAGCCCGCTGGGGCCTGTGATGATGTGCCCTCGTTCAGGGGCGTGATGTAGTCCAAGTTGTTTGATATGAATATGTCCTGGCCCAGCTTCCTGGTCCTGGCTCTCGTGTTGTTCTCCGCCATTGTCTGCTGTCCAGAGGGATCAACTCGGTCAAGCTGAGTCCTGGCTGGCGCGCCAATCTCCAGCTGCCAGTTTGCACGTGCTCTGCCAGTGTCAACAGGAGTTGCCAATATGACAGTCTGACTGACCGCGATCGCCGTCTCGGAGACGACGTTCTCAACGTTCTCTTCAATCCGGCCAGCGAGCTTCCGGATGCGTCTTGCAAAACTAGCTAGGCTTGCCATCTGACCTCTTCTCCTTGCTCTTCTGGTATTGCTTCCAGGCGATGTCCATCTGGTTGATGTGGTGGTGCATGTTCGCGGTCTGAACGTCGTCCAACCCACTCCGGTCGCAGTACTCCTGAATGGCCCCCCAAGGGATGTCGCCGAGGCTCATTCCTGACTGTCTCGAACTGCTTAGGTCCAGAAAGCCCAAGAGATAGAGTTCCAGCCCCATGAACAGGGCTGGGGCGTTCTTGATGGCATTGGGGATGGGCATTCCCCGTTGCATCGCCTGCTTCAGGATTTTCTTCTCGTTGGGGCCTTGCTCCAACAGGTAGAGCAGGACCTCTCTTAGTTTCCCGCGTCTTCTTCGAGCACTTGCTCTCTGAAGAGGGCCACCTTGTTGGCTTGGGCCTGGATATCCGAGAAGAGATCTGGGAGGGCCTTGAACGTTGCAACGATGTTGACTGGCTTGGCAGCAAGCAGGTCTCCACCGTTGGGTGCTTCAATTCCCTTCTTGAACTTGTCATCACACTTGGTCTCCCAGTTCAAGACGACTGCCTCGGAGTAGACCTGGCGAAGCACATCAATGGCGAGTTCATTGTCCATTGTCTCAGTCTGGATCGCGCGACGATATGGCTGTGTCTTGGTCTCCAGCAACTTGGCGTACTTCTTGTTGGCACCGCCCGCTCGGGCGATCGTTACACGAAAGTCACCATAGTCGATGACAATGCCGTTGGTCTCCATCTTGGTATCGGTCTTGAATTGTGAATACATTGACATGAGCCGCTCCTCTTGTTAGCTCGGTGAGGTTTGACTGGGCGCTTGGCCCAGCCGGTTATACATCCGCCGCGTCAGGCAGATAGTCGAAGAACACCATCATCGCGGTGTAGTCCAAATCAGGGTCAATCAGCGCCGCTGTGGCCGCGTCCATCTCGAGAGGCAGGGTGATCGCCTGGTCCTGCTCAACGTTGGGGCGTCCATCTCCGAGGGAGATCAGTGGGAGGTCGAGTGCGATGCCAGCGTTTGACTTCACAACCACCATGTCAAGAGTGATGTTGACATTGTTTCGCACCGCTGTTATGGCGTCCACATCCGCGAAGTAGGCAGTGATGCTGCCTCCGACCTCGAATGTGCCAGCCGTGACTTCGAACGCGCCGAGCACGCTCACAGCCTTGTTTGGTGAGACATTGTTGTTGATGCTTACCGTCAGCTCCTGTGCGAATGCGAACAGAGGCGTCGGGGCCTCGTCGCCGTCCACAACCTGGGCCAGGTTTATCCGGCTGAAGTCGGAGCTGGTGTTGAAGGCGTCTGACTCCTCAATGGCGGGTCGGTTGCCCGTCTTCAGGGCGGTCGGGCCATCAATCAGGCTGTTGTCCGCGCCGATGAATGAGAGGTCGGTGGTCAGCTTGTCAGCTGTTGGAATATTTAGGGTGAACTCATTTGGCACAGCGCCCTCGACATACTCTGCCTGCACCTCGGCTGGCAGTGAGTCGTCTGGCGCGCCAAGTGTGCGCTCAAGGTTGTATGTGCGTCTTGTGATCAGGGTGCCAAGCTCGTTCTTCAGGACACGCCCAAGGAACAGGCGGACGGTCAGGCCAGTGCCTGTCTCGATCACCATGGTGCTGTCAGACTTGTCAATCTCAAGCGCTGTGGCTGTGATTGAGCGAACTCGCTTCCAGCCGTTGTTCGCGGCGTTGACGAAGTCCTCGCTGGCACCGTCTCCACCGACGAAGATCCACTCACCTGGGATCAGACCCAGAGTGGTGAAGTCCAGAGTGCCGTTGGAGAAGATAACTGG
>PIVL01000693.1 GCA_003354145.1 Paracoccaceae bacterium | reverse complement strand
GGCCTCTCTTGGTCTCTCTTGGGCCTGTCTTGTGCCTCTCTTGGCCTCTCTGGGGCTCTCTTGGGCCTCTCTCTGGCTCTCCTGGGGCACTTTTGGCTCCCTCTTGGCCTCCCCTGGGCATCTCTTGGCCTCTCTTGGGCGGCTCTTGGGCAGCTCTTGGCCTCCTTTAAGCTGCTCTTGGTCCTCCCTTTTTGGGCCCCTGGGGCCAAGAGGCCACAAGAGAGCAACAAAGTGCCCCAAGGGAGGCCCAAGAGACCAAAAAAGTCGCCAAAAAGGGGGCCCAAAAAGTGACTCGTTCGTGTCATTTTTTAGTTATATTTTTGGACCCCCTTCGGGACGCCCTTTTTGAAGGTTTCTTGGACGCCTCGCCCCCCAAAAAACTAGCATTTTGCATGGGAGGTCCTTCAAAAACGCTGCTTCGACCAAGTGACGCCCAAGAGCGAAAAACAACTTAAAAAAGTCACGAAAATTACCACAACAAATGTTAACAAACGGTAAAAAAGTGTTCCAAAAACTGGGGCTGAACAAGTTATGCAACTCAGCGCAACTCAAGCCCCCCTTTCTTTTTTGCAGAGATGGGGTTGGGGGTTCCTTCGGAAGGCCCAGCACTGCTCTTCCCACATCTTTGAACAACTCTCTAGCCTCCACTACGTTTCTCTTCGTTCTCGGCCACATACGACAGACCACCCTTACGACTACGATTTCGCCTGCGTTTTCGCCTGAACGGCAACACCTCCACCCCCGAGAGCCCGGGGGAGCCGAAGCTGAGGCTGATTATGTTGGGGTCTATTTTTGAACCCTTTTTTTAACGATTTTTTGGCCCCATTTCGGGCCCCGTTTTCGCCCCTTCGTCCTCCTTTTTCGTATCTTTTTTCGGGTTCGTTTTTTGACCCTCGTTTTTGAAGGTTCTTGGCCTGCAAAATGGCGTCCTTGGCCTCAGCTGAGCCTCATCTTGAGCCGCCCTAGGAGCCAAAAAGTGAACTTTCGCCTAGGCGAAACGCAAGTTTTTGCTTTGGCTGCGTTTTCAGCTGCGCACTCGTCTTGGCTGCTCTTGAGCTCCTCTTGGGGCTCCTCTTTGCCCGTTTTTGGGACCCAAAATGGGCCCCAGATCGGCCCCGAAGTCGCCCAAGAAGCGTCTCAAAAATGGAACCCCAAAAATACAAAAAACAGTGCACCAAAATGGGACCCCAAAACGGAGGTGAAAATAG
>PIVL01000042.1 GCA_003354145.1 Paracoccaceae bacterium | reverse complement strand
CCATTGCACAAAGGTCTTGGCAACCGGTCGCAAAACGCCGGGGCGTGTAACGATATGGTAACCGATATCTGAGTCTTCGGTGAACAGCTCAACCAAACGTCCCGATTTCAGATCCGGTTCGGCAAAGTCCCGGACAACAGCTGTGACACCCTGTCCGTCACGCGCACCATCCAGCAGCAGATTTCCCGGCACTTGAATGCGTCGTTTTACCTGCCCCTGTTCTACACCACGCGATTGCAGCCAATTCGAAGCCTCGGTAGTGCCCAGTTCTTCCAACCAGGTCATGTTGGTCAGATCTGCGGGTGAACGGATTACCCGCCCAGCGATCAGGCTGGGCGCTGCGACGATGACCATCGGTGAAATCAGCAACGGCTCGCAAGTCACGCCCGGCCAATCGCCCTGCCCATATCGTATGGCCAGATCAATGCCTCCAGGGTCCAATGGGACGAGCGCCGAAGACGGATCCAGCATCAGATTTATATCAGGATATAAAGTCTGAAAACCAGTCAGGCGCGGCATCAACCAGGACGACGCGAATGTAGGCGTGGTTGACACATGCAACGGTCGGTCTTCATCCGCTCCGGTCAATTCTTGCACGGTTGCTGCAATGGCGCCAAATCCCAATTCCAATGCATTTGCCAGCCGGGTACCATCATCCGTCAGGGCCATTGCCCGGCCCGTTCGATCAAGCAACGCCAACCCCATATAGCGTTCCAGCCCACGCAGTTGTTGGCTTATCGCCGCGTGGCTGACATTCAATGCCGACCCCGCCTGCACCACGCTACCGGTTTGAGCGAATGCAGAAAAGGCTCGTAGCGCCGCCAACGGGGGCATGTCTTGCCACATCTAATGTAATCCTGACTTACATAACAGAATTCTGTTTGATTCGCATTTCCAAGCAAATCAGTCAAGAGTGGGTCATCAACTTAAAAAAGAAAGGTGAACCAAAATGATGAATATCTTAGCACACTCCATGATGACCGCTACGCGGACCGGTTGCACCCAAGTGTATGATACACCACCCAAATCGGATGCAAAGAAATCCCGCTGGCCGAACGTCCCGACATGGTGGCTGCAATCTGGCCGTTGCATTGATCTGGACAAAATTTGAACAAAAAGACCCGAAGCATGACCAATACTGGACCGATGCTCCGGGTTGTCTATAATAAAAGCGTCGGCCCTTCAGGAAACGCGCGAACAGATCGAAAGGCCAACGCTCCGCTTTCAGGCCAGATTGCTCTGGCCTGAAAGTGTCTCAACTGCCGTTACTCGCCACCGCCCAACTGGTGGACATAGATAGTAACAGCGCGAACTTCTGCTTCAGTCAAACGACCCAACCATGCTGGCATCACGCCAAAGCGGCTAAATGTGACCGTCTGCATCAACGTGTCAAAATCGCCTCCATAGAGCCAAAGAGCGTCGGTTAGGTCTGGCGCTCCTAGATCACGATTCCCGCTACCATCCTCGCCATGGCAGGACGAACAGTTTTCCTCAAACACCGTGGCACCTTTGGAAACCAGCGCAGGTTCGGGGGCGTCGCCGGACAGCGACATTACATAATTGACAACTTCCGTAATTTCGCCCGGTTCCAGTATCTCGCCAAAGGCCGGCATTTCTGAATAGCGCGCGTCGTCATCTTCTTCGTTACGAATGCCATGCGCGATGGTGGTGTAAATCGAATCGATATCACCCCCCCACAACCACGCGTCATCCAACAAGTTTGGATAGCCCACAGCACCAGCTGCGCCAGACCCGTGGCATTGTGCGCACCATGTCTTGAACACCGCACGACCCGCCGATATTGCATAAGTATCAAGCTCTGGATCGGTTGTAATCGTCGACAGTTCAATCGAATCCAGCCGCGCATTTATTGCAGCGTTGCCTTCGTTTACAGCGGCTATTTCCTCGGCTACCTCGGCCCGTGTGGACCAGCCTAAGACACCCGTTGTGGCACCTTTGATCATCGGCCAGGCCGGATATGCAACGGTATAGGCAAGAGCCCAGACGATACAGGCATACAGAGTCCACAGCCACCAACGCGGCAATGGATTGTTAAACTCTTCGATGCCGTCCCAGACGTGACCAGTTGTTTCCGGATCGCCTTTTTGTTTGGGGGGTGTCTTGCTCATGTCCGCGGCTCCTTGGATTCGACGGGTTTGTCTTCGATAGGCGCGTCATCGTGCCGGAACGGGATATCAGCCGTATCCTTATATTCGGCACTGGCACCCGGTCGAAACACCCAAATGACGACCCCGATAAAGAACCCGAACAACAGCAGCAGCATCCAGCTGTCGGCGAATTCGCGAAGGATTGAGTATTCTTCCATCAGTCCCTCCTAGCGGCTTGCATCCGGGGTGAAGGTCGAGAAATCAACCATCGTCCCCAGGACTTGAAGATAAGCGATCAGCGCGTCGGACTCGGATATGCCCGGCTTGCCATCAAAGTTGCGAACCTGCGCCCCCGGATAGCGTTCCAGCATATCATCATAATCGCTGTCCGGATCTGCCTGCACCCTAAAGTCGGCGGCGGCGTTTTCAACCATCGCATCGGTATACGGCACACCGACGAACTGATGCGTCTTGATCAGATCCTGCGTATATTTTGCAGTGATCAAATTGTTCTCAAGAAAACCGTATTTCGGCATCACCGATTCAGGAACCACCGATTGCGGATCACGCAAGTGAACTGCATGCCAGTCGTCTGAATAGCGCCCCCCAACCCGTGCCAGATCAGGCCCGGTTCGCTTGGACCCCCACTGGAAAGGATGATCATACATCGATTCAGCCGCCAGTGAGTAATGACCATAACGCTCGACTTCATCTCGCATTGGCCGGATCATCTGGCTGTGGCAGACGTAACACCCTTCACGCACATAGATTGACCGCCCGGTCAGCTCTAGCGGCGAATAAGGGCGCATGCCTTCGACCTTTTCAATCGTGTTCTCAAGATAGAACAGCGGCACGATTTGTACGAGGCCACCGATGGTCACCACCAGAAAACTCAGAACCAGCAGAAGGGTTGCGTTGGTTTCGATGACTTTATGTTTGTCTAGAATTCCCATGATTAGCCCTCCTTATTCAGCTGGAACTGCGGTGACGAGGCTGGCTTGTTTTGCCGGTACCGCCCTGACAGTCATCCAGAGGTTGTAGCACATGATAATTGCGCCCGAGAGGAACATCAGCCCGCCCAATCCACGCATCACATACATCGGATATTTGGCCGCTACTGTGTCTGCGAACGAATGCACCAAGAAGCCATTTGCGTCCACTTCACGCCACATCAGGCCTTCCATGATCCCAGTCACCCACATCGACGCCGCATAAAGAACGATGCCAATTGTGGCGAGCCAGAAATGCCAGCTTACAAGGCTAAGCGAATAGAGACGCTCGCGTTTCCAAAGCACCGGCACCAGATAATAAAGTGCGCCGAATGTGATCATACCATTCCAGCCCAAAGCACCTGAATGCACATGACCAATAGTCCAGTCTGTGTAATGGCTAAGCGAGTTCACAGCGCGGATCGACATCATCGGACCCTCAAATGTGGACATGCCGTAAAAGCCGATCGAGATCACCATCATCCGGATAACCGGATCGGTACGCAGTTTGTCCCAGGCCCCAGAAAGTGTCATCAGACCATTGATCATACCGCCCCAACTGGGCATCCAAAGCACGATCGAGAACACCATACCAAGGGTCGAGGCCCAATCGGGCAACGCGGTGTAATGCAGATGGTGCGGACCCGCCCAGATATAAAGGAAGATCAAGGCCCAGAAGTGGATGATCGATAGCTTATAACTATAAATCGGACGTTCGGCCTGTTTGGGCACGAAATAGTACATAATACCCAAGAAACCGGCGGTTAAGAAAAAGCCCACGGCATTGTGGCCGTACCACCATTGCACCATGGCGTCCTGCACACCCGAAAACACCTGAACCGATTGAGACCCCCAAATCGAGATCGGGATAGATAAGTTGTTAATTACGTGCAACATCGCGACAGTAATGATGAAGGACAAATAGAACCAGTTAGCCACATAGATATGCGGCTCTTTGCGTTTGATCAAAGTTCCCAGAAACACCGCAAGATAGGCCAGCCAGACGATTGTCAGCCAGATATCAACATGCCATTCGGGTTCCGCATATTCTTTGGATTGCGTACTACCAAGTATATAACCTGTAGCGGCCAGAACGATGAACAGTTGATAGCCCCAGAACACGAACCACGCGAGATTGCCGCCCCAGAGCCGCGCCGCGCTGGTGCGTTGAACCACATAGAACGACGTTGCGATCAAAGCATTGCCACCAAACGCAAAAATCACCGCAGACGTATGAAGTGGTCTTAGTCTGCCGAAATTGCCAATGCCCTGTGTCCAGTCGAAATTCAACGATGGAAAGGCCAGCTGAAAGGCGATGATAACACCGACCAGAAAACCAACAACGCCCCACATAGCAGTTGCAATCACCCCTGCCCTGATCACGCCATCCATATACTCGCCTTGCATATTGACGGTGTTTAACTCTGGTTCATCCGTGTGACGCAGAACCCAAATAAAAAGCCCCCCAGCCACCAGCATCACAATAATCGCGTGAATCTGATACGCTAAATCGCGCGCATAATTGATCCCGATCATTGCAACAAGTATCACCAAACCAAGCACGGTTAGCTTGATATAATTCGACATTTTTCGTCCCCTTGCCTTGCCCCACGCGTTATTTTGTCTTTAATCGTCGGGCTGGTTTTGCGTCTAGATGCACAAGGAACTCTTAAGCTTCCTTGATCTGCATCAATACAACCTGTCGTTTATTATGGCAGGCATCTAGAGTATCTAAAATCTTTCAACCTGTCCCGCTCAACATACATAGAGTTTGCACGAGGTCCAAATGGCTTTCAAAACACTTCTGACGGTAATGACGAATCCCGAAACAGGCGAGGCGGCTCTCGCTCAAACTATCGCGCTGGCAGAATCGCAAGATGCACATGCCGAGGCTTTGTGTCTGGGCGTTGATCGCACTCAGACTGGTTACTATTACGCTGGCGCCAATGCGATGATCCTGCAGGAAACCGTGACGCGTGCGCAAAGCGAAGCCGCAGAAACGCTTGCCTACGCCAGTGATGTTCTTGAGAAATCCGGCGTGCGTTGGTCCGCCGAAGACGGTATCGCGCAAATCGCAGATGTAGGGCGTCACGTCGCACACCGCTCGCGGTTTGCTGATCTTGTTGTTTTACCACGGCCATACGGCGAAAACCATGGTGCCGAGGCCGAGCCAATTGTCGAGGCAGCATTGTTTGAAGGCCACGCTCCAATACTTGTTATACCTGATGATTGCACACCGATAACGCAACCAAATTCAATCATTGTAGCATGGAATGAAAGTGCCGAGGCGCTGACTGCCATTCGTCATGCTCTGCCATTCCTTCAAGCGGCGGACATCGTGCGCATCGTGGTCATTGCCCCACCCACACATGGACCGGACCGGTCAGACCCCGGCGGAATGCTGTCACAAATGCTGTCACGTCACGGAGTGCAATGCGAAATCGACGTGCTGGCCAAGAACATGGCACGGGTTTCTGATGTGCTGAACCGTCATACGGTTGATACCGATTCAGACATGATTGTCATGGGTGCGTACGGCCATTCGCGTTTCCGAGAAGCGATTTTGGGCGGCGCCACACGCAACATGCTGGAAAAGGCGACGGTTCCCGTCTTTATGGCCCGCTAAAACGAGATGCTGATGGGTGTTCATTTCATAGTTAGCTTGGGGATATTTCTGTTCCTTCTTTTTGCAGGTCTGGGCATCTTGCTTGTTGGTGTTGGAATTTTGAAATGGGGCGAAGCGCAAAAGTTCCGATACCCCAACGAGAAGTAACGTGCTCGGGGGCGGCAGGCCTTTGTCGGCAAGCCGGTAAGTCAATTCTCTGCGCTGCGTTGCCAAATTGAGTACCGCTACTCACATGTCGTCCCAACGCGGCAACGCCTCAGGAATTTGGGGGGTATCAACTGGCACTGCACCCCAAGCCGTATCGTGTGCATAGCCAAGTTTTATGAGAGCTTCACAACCGATTTGAAATGCAGTCGATCATAGGCGCGAGGCAGAGAATTCAATAAATACTCGCTAACCGCTTCCGGCCAAATTGGGTTCAAATCATCTGCTTGCATTACTACGAGTTAGCTTTGTATCTAAAAAAATTACAAACAAGAACAGATGGTTAACCTGGGCCTCGTCGGGTTCAATGCGCACATCTGGCCATTTCTGTCAGTAAGTACGTCCATAATCTAGTTCAAATACCCGCCATCGCTATCATCGCCAGCCTCTTGCGTCAGGCGATATATATCGGGAACAGTGACGTTCCGCTTGATTTTTAGCTCGATGATCCCGTCCTTATTCAGCGCCGAAATCTGGCGACTTACGGTTTCCAGTGTAAGACCAAGATAATCCGCCATCGCTTCGCGTGTCAGAGGCAGATCAAAAACAACCGGTGCGTTAACGTCTTCCGGAAGTTTACCACGCCGGGCCAGAATCACCAAAAGGCTCGCAATTTTTTCGCGTGCTGTTTTACGCCCCAGCACCAGCATCCATTCCCGAGCAGCGTCCAATTCATCGAGCGTCATTTCTAGCAACCGATGCGCGATATGAGGCGTATTTTCGATCATCTTCTCAAACGGCTTTTTGCGAAAACAGCACATGACAATGTCGGTGGTCGCAACCACATCATAGGCCGCCGTTGACCGGTCAGGACGCCCGATAAAGTCTGACGGTAGCAACAGTCCGACCATCTGCGTGCGCCCATCCTCCATCGTCTGAGTCAACGTCGCGACACCAGACACAACCGAGCCGACAAATTCCATTCGGTCGTCGGCCCAAACAATAGTCTGACCCGCCTGAAAATTGCGATAGTATTTGTTCCTTTCAAGATGGTCGAGCTCATCCGCATCGCATCTGGCGCAAACCGCACGGTGGCGTATAGGACAGTCGGAACAATCCGGTGAAAATTTACTTGCGTTGTTATAGCGCATTAAAATATCTTTCTTGATCCAGGTCAATGTACAGATACGTCAACGGAGGT
Source organism: Paracoccaceae bacterium (assembly GCA_003354145.1). GTDB lineage: Bacteria > Pseudomonadota > Alphaproteobacteria > Rhodobacterales > Rhodobacteraceae > NORP181. The sequence goes on along the minus strand of PIVL01000042.1, from coordinate 14,296 downwards.
TACCCTAGCCGAATGAAACAGAAACATCAATTGGCACAGCTTGGGTTGTTCAACGCTAAAGTGCCACGCTATACAAGTTATCCAACCGCTGCGCATTTTAACGATGATGTGGGAGCAGGTAAATTCAGCAATTGGATCAGCGAGATTGCCTCTGGTAGTGCAATTTCATTGTATATTCACGTCCCGTTTTGCCGCCGCTTATGCTGGTTCTGCGCTTGTCGCACACAAGGAACGCAAAGCGACGCACCGGTCTTGGCCTATCTTGAGACCATGCGTGCCGAACTGGCCCTGCTGCGTGACCGTTTGCCCGAAGGCGTAACATTATCGCGGCTGCATTGGGGTGGCGGAACGCCAACTCTGCTTAGTCCGTCAATGATGACCGATCTGGCAGGAACAATTGCCGAGGTCGCGCCATTTGCTTCAAATGCCGAGTTTTCAGTTGAAATTGACCCAAACGAGATCGACGAAGACCGTTTGGATGCATTGGCCTTGGCCGGCATGACCCGCGCTTCGATCGGGGTGCAGGATTTTGATCCGAAAATCCAGCAAGCCATTGGCCGGATACAGGGATATGACGTGACCCGCGATGCGGTGGATATGATTCGCGCGCGCGACATTGCCGGTGTGAACGCTGACATTCTGTTCGGCTTGCCGCACCAGACCCGCGCCCGGATGACTGAAAGTGTGCAGAAACTACTGTCACTGAGTCCGGACCGTGTGGCGCTTTTCGGTTATGCGCATGTTCCGTGGATGGCTCGGCGGCAAACCATGATCCCGACTGATGCGCTGCCTACGCCGCAAGAGCGTCTTGAATTGTTTGAAACCGCGCGGAAACTGTTCCTTTGGGATGGCTATGCCGAAATCGGTATCGACCATTTCGCAACTGCCGAAGATGGGCTGACCAAAGCTCGCGATAGCGGTCGTATGCGACGCAATTTCCAGGGTTATACAGACGACGCATCAGACGTTCTGATCGGTATCGGAGCATCGTCCATTTCGCGTTTTCCCCAAGGCTTTACGCAGAATGCCCCGGCAACCTCGGCTCACACAAAAGCCATCCGCGAGGGCAAGTTTTCGACCGCGCGCGGACATGTGTACAGCGGTCAGGATAAATTGCGGGCGCGCCTTATCGAATCATTGATGTGTGATTTCCAGATTAATCGTGCCGAGATTATTGAACAGTTCGATGTGCAATCTGACTTTTTGGACGATCTTTTTGATAACGTGGATAGTGCCTTTCCCGAAATTTTGTCAATCACAAGGGATGGATTATTCATCCCCCCTGCTGCCCGGGCTCTGACCCGTATGATCGCCCGCAGTTTTGATGCCTATGATATGGACGCACATGGGCACAGTTCGGCAATCTAGTCGGGTCAAAGAACACACACGACAAGCCCGATGTTCGAGGCTAGGCGCCTTGGAAACTCAAAAGGAGCAACCGGATGAAACTTGAAGGCGGGTGTTATTGCGGCGCTCTGCGCTATGATTCGATTGGCGAACCGATCCTTAAGGCCCAGTGCCATTGCAGTGCCTGTCAGGTGTTCTCCGGAGGCGGTGCGAATTACTTTATCCTGATGCCAAGCGATGGCTTTCGGTACTTACGTGGCAAACCCCGGCAATTCAGTCATCCGGATATCGAAAACGCCCGCACTCGCGATTTTTGCGAGGCTTGCGGCACGCATATCCTGACCCGTCGTCCGGGTAAGGATGATGTGGTTATCAAAGTGGGCACGCTGGATGATCCGACCCTGTTCGGCACACCGCAAATGGCGATCAACATCGCTGACATTCAGCCGTTTCACGAAATCGCCGAAGGTGTTCCTCAGTTTGAAAGACTGCCCGGTCAGTAGAGCGCTTTACTGAGATGCTGCAAGCAGGGTCTTGGTGTATTCGTTTTGCGGATTCTCAAACAGGTCCTGTGCCAACCCGTATTCAACCACGTCACCCTGTTTCATCACAATCATCTTGTGCGACATGGCGCGCACAACCTTCAAATCATGGCTGATAAACAGGTAGGCCAATCCGTATTTGCGTTGCAAATCACGCAGCAATTCAACGATCTGCACCTGAACCGTCATATCAAGCGCCGAGGTCGGCTCATCCAGCACCAGCAATCGGGGCCGTAGTACCATCGCCCGGGCAATCGCGATGCGCTGGCGCTGCCCCCCGGAAAACTCATGCGGATACCGATCCATTGCAGCCGGATCGAGCCCCGTTTCCACCATCGCTTCGGCCACCAGATCACGGGGTGCACGGGTCGGATCGACCTTGTGGATGCTAAGTCCTTCACCAATGATCTGCTCGCAGGTCATGCGCGGTGACAGCGACCCGAACGGGTCTTGAAACACAATTTGCATATCTTTGCGCAAACGCCGCAGTTGCCGCGTCGACCATTCGCGAATGTCTTGACCCTGAAACACAATGCTGCCCTCAGAGGCGATCAAACGCATGATTGCCAAGGCCATTGTGGTTTTCCCCGAGCCACTTTCACCGACAATACCCAGCGTTTCGCCCTCGCGTACCGAGATCGTGGCGTCATTGACCGCCTTCACATAGCCAACCGTCCGTTTCAGCAATCCGCGATGGATCGGGAACCAGATTTTCAGATTTTTAGTGCGCACCGCCTCTTTGGCCTCTGGATCAACCGGATCTGGTTGGCCTGAGGGTTCAGCCGCCAGTAACTTTTGCGTATACGGATGCTGAGGATTACTGAAAATCTCGGCCGTAGGGCCAGATTCAACAATCTCGCCCTCCTTCATCACACAGACCTTGTCAGCGACCCGCCGCACGATCCCCAGATCATGGGTGATGAACAAAAGTCCCATATCTTCGGTCTTTTTTAAATCAGCCAACAGTTCAAGGATTTGCGCCTGAATGGTCACATCCAACGCCGTTGTCGGCTCGTCCGCGATTAACACATCGGGCTTGTTTGCCAATGCCATTGCAATCATTACTCGTTGGCGTTGTCCGCCGGACAATTGGTGCGGATAAGCCCCCAGTCGGGTTTCGGCGTCGCGAATGCCAACCTTGATCAGCAATTCCAGTATCCGTGTCATGGCCGCCTCACCGACCAATCCCTGATGCAATGCCAGCGATTCAGTCAGTTGCTTCTCGATCGTGTGGAGAGGATTAAGTGAGGTCATCGGCTCCTGAAAAATAAAGCTGATGTCATTGCCACGCACCTTGTGCAGCAACTTGGCATCGGCACCGATCATTTGTTGCCCGTCATAGCTGACCGAGCCTTCGACAATTGCGCTGTCACCCAGCAACGACACTGTGCTCAGCGCCGTAACCGATTTACCAGAGCCGGATTCACCGACCAAAGCCACGGTTTCGCCGCGATCTACAGTGAACGATACGCCACGCACTGCCTTGGTAACGTTGCCATCCTGAGAAAACGAAACCGACAGGTTATCAACCTGTAAAAGCGCGCTCATGAAAAGGTCTTTCTGGGGTCAAAGGCATCGCGGATACCTTCGAAAATAAACACCAACAACGATAGCATGATGGCAAAGGTAAAAAACGCAGTAAAGGCCAGCCAGGGGGCTTGCAGGTTTTGCTTGGCCTGCAGCGTCAACTCTCCTAGTGACGGGGCTGAAGATGGCAAACCAAAGCCAAGGAAATCCAATGAGGCCAGACCACCAATGGTGCCGGTCACAATAAACGGCAGCATGGTCAATGTGGCGACCATGGCATTGGGCAGCATGTGGCGGAACATGATGGTCATGTTGCCCACGCCCAGCGCCTTGGCCGCGCGCACATATTCAAGGTTACGGGCGCGCAGGAATTCGGCACGCACCACGCCCACAAGAGACGTCCAGCCAAATAGCACCATCAGGAACACCAGCAGCCAAAAGCTGCGGCCCAAAATGGCGAACATGATGATTATGACATAAAGCGACGGTGTCGCTGACCAGATTTCGATGAACCGTTGGAATACAAGGTCCAGCCAGCCGCCAAAATACCCCTGAACTGCACCTGCCATAATCCCAAACAGGCTGGCGGCACCCGTCACCATCAACGTGAACAGGATCGACAGGCGGAACCCGTGGATCACCCGCGCCAGCACATCGCGTTTGGTGTCGTCTGTGCCCAGCCAGTTCTGCCGGTTAGGCGGCAAAGGTGCAGCACCCGGGCGGTCCACTGTTGTGTCATAGGAATAAGGGATCAGCGGCCAAATTGCCCAGCCGCGTTTGAACCCTTCGGTCTTGGTGTCAAATGTTCCATCGTCAATGGTCTTGATCATCTCTTCGGGATCGTCAAAACAGCTTTCCAACCCACCCGAATCGATCAGGCACTGTACTTCAGGATCGCGGTAAATTGCTTCGGTCTGGAAATCTCCACCAAAGTCCGTTTCCGGATAGAACTTGAGTATCGGCATATAGAATTCGCCGCGATAGCTAACCAGTATTGGTTTGTCGTTGGCCACGAATTCAGCAAACAGCGTTACAGTGAACAACAGAGCAAACACGATAAGCGACCAAAAGGCGCGTCCGTTGCGGCGAAAACTGCGCCAGCGGCGCGCGTTCAGAGGGGACAAAGCCATGGTCTTATCCCTCTCTCTTGGCAAAATCGATGCGCGGATCGACGATCACATACATCAGGTCGGACAGGATGCCGACAACTAGCCCAATGATGCCAAAGATGAACAAAGTGCCAAATATCACCGGATAGTCGCGCGCCACTGCCGCCTCAAACCCCAGACGGCCAAGCCCATCAAGCGAAAAGATGGTTTCGATGATGACAGAACCACCAAGAAACACGCCCAGAAACACCGATGGGAACCCGGCAATGACAATCAACATGGCATTGCGAAACACATGCCCATAAAGCACGCGCGATTCTGACAAACCCTTGGCGCGGGCCGTCATTACATAGTGCTTTTTGATCTCGTCCAGAAAGCTGTTTTTGGTCAGCAAAGTCAGCGTTGCAAAGGCACCGATTGTATAGGCCGTGACCGGTAATGCGATGTGCCAGATATAATCTTTGGCTTTGCCAAATGCACTTAGCTGATCCCAATTGTCCGAGGTCAGGCCACGCAACGGGAACACCTGCCAGTAAGACCCACCGGCGAACATAACCAGCAACAGAATGGCGAACAGGAAACCGGGGATGGCATAGGCCATGATGATCGCGCCACTGGTCCATGTATCAAACCGGCTGCCATCGCTGACCGCTTTGCGAATACCCAGCGGGATCGAGATCATATAGGCGATAATCGTCGACCATAGACCCAATGTGATCGACACTGGCATCTTTTCCATCACCAGTTCAGTCACACTAATCGACCGGAAATAGCTGGTTCCGAAATCAAAGTGCATATAGTTCCACATCATACTAAGGAACCGTTCCAGCGGTGGTTTGTCGAACCCAAACTCTTTCTCAAGCTCTTTGATGAATTCCTCGGGCAATCCCCGCGCCCCGACATATTTGTCGCTGGCAGCATTGGACTGCAATTCGACATCGCCACCTCCACCAGCAAAGGTTTCAAAGACGTCGCCGCCACCTTCCATCTGCGCAATGATTTGTTCCACCGGGCCGCCGGGGACAAATTGAACCAGCACAAAGTTGATAACCATGATCCCAAACAATGTGGGAATGATCAGCAACAAACGTCTTAGAATATAGGCTCCCATCGGCGCGCGTTACCGTAGCGCGCCAGAGGATTTTAGCTCGGCTTCCTTTTCTGCATTGATCCACCACAGGTCTTCGACGCCCAGCTCATAAGGCGGCAGGTTTTCCGGATGCTCGTATTTGTTCCAGAATGCCACCCAGTATTTACCCAGATACCATGTCGACACCATGAACCGCTTGCTGCGCAGAACACGATCTAAGGCCCATGCATTTGCGCGCAATTCAGCCCCTTCGGTAGCGTGAATAATATTGTTGATCAGTACCTGGATTGCTGGGCCACTTAGGCCTGCCGGATTGAACACAGAATACTCCACAGCCTCTTGTCCAAACCACTGCAAAAGCTCGGTCGACGGTTCAAGAGACATAGGATAGCCGCCCAGGATCATGTCGAAATCACGGTCCCGACGGCGTAACGTAAACTGAGATGGATCAATCCGATTGTAAGTCGCGTCAATTCCCATGGTTTGCAGATTAGTCACAAACGGAAGAATGATCCGGTCCAATGTCGGCTGGTTCGACAAGAATTCGATCTTCAAGACCTCACCACTGGCATTACGACGTATGCCATCATTACCAACCGGCCAACCGGCTTCGTCCAGCAACTTCATCGCCTTGCGCAGATTGCGACGATCATTTTGACGCTCGGACCTGCTGGTATGGGGGCGAATGGGCTCTTCGGTCAGCAATTCCGGATCAATCAAATCCCCAAGGCTTTGCAGGATTTCAAGTTCGCGACCTTCAGGCACGCCCTGGGCTTCCAGGGGTGTGCCTTGCCAAAAAGACTCGCGCTGCTGAAACAACCCATACTGCAGGCTTTCATTGGTCCACTCAAAATTGAACGCCAACTGCACGGCCTCGCGTACGCGAATGTCCTGAAACTGTGGTCGCGTCAAATTCATGACAAATCCAACCGCATTGGGAACGTTGCCGTCTATCAGCTCTTCCTGAACGACATTTCCGTTCTCAACTGCCGGAAAGTTATAGGCTGTTGCCCAACTAATTGAACTGTTTTCGGCGCGAAAGGTATACGCCCCGGCCTTAAAGCCCTCCATCGCGGCAACGCTGTCGGCGAAATATTCAATCCGGATGGTTTCAAAATTGTTGCGCCCAATGTTGACGTTAATCGCATCGCCCCAATAATCGGGGTTACGTTTGTAAACGATGCGCCTGTTGATGTCATAGCTATCAAGAACATAGGGGGCTGATCCAATGCCCGGCTCTAACCGTGGTTCATCCAGCCTTCGGTTTTCAGGATCTGCCTCAAACCAAGCCTTTGAAAATATCGGCGTACCGCCAACCTGACTGATTAGCGACCGGCGAGAAATATCATCCGCAAAATGGAATTTGACCCGCAGTGGTCCCAGAACTTCGGCCTTGGGTATACGTTTACGCACGCCCTCGGCATAAGATTTCAGGCCCTGATCCAGCATCAGGTTATGTGAGAACACCACATCTTCGGCGGTGACGGGTGTTCCGTCTGAAAACCGTGCTTCGGGGCGCATGTTAAAGATCACCCACTCTTGGCTTTTAGGATACTCAAGGCTTTCTGCAATCAATCCATAATACGCTCCGGCCTCGTCATAGGACGGAACCAGCAACGATTCATATTGGCTAGCTGATCGCGCTCCGGCGCGACCTTTGCGGGTGAACGGGTTAAAGCTGTCAAATGTTCCCTGCGCAGAGTATGACAATTCGCCACCCTTGGGTGCGTCCGGGTTCACATAATCAAAATGTGCAAAACCTTCGGGGTATTTCAATTCACCAAACTCGGCAAAGCCGTGGCTTTTGATGATCGTATCCTGAGCCCGTGCCAGATGCGCCCCTGCCACCAAAACAATCAATGACAGGCCCAATAGTCCAAACCAACGCTTGTAAGCTGCGGGGTCAATCGCTTTTGTCCGCAATGCGGCGCGGGAATGGGTCATCAGGCTCTTCCTTCGATTGGTCGTTCAAATACCTAAATTAATGTTGTTGTAAGCTAATGGTCCAGTGCCCCCACATTCAAGTTGAGAATATGTGACCAAAGGGTGAACAGACCGTTCGCAGCATGTTTTTTACTGATTCTCACACAAAAAAAGCCGCTGCAAACTGCAACGGCTTTGTTCAATTCAGGTTTTGAAACCGGATCAGTTATCAAGACTGTCCAGATAGGCAATCAAATTGAACCGATCGGCAGGTTTTTTCAACGCCAGGCTCATTGCGGTTCCTGGTGCATACGCCCTGGGGTTGCTCAGGAAATCGCTCATTCGTTCGGGTGTCCACTCGCCACCTAAACCGGACAGCGCTGCCGAATAGCCATATCCATCGATAGAGCCAACGGGCCGACCTACGACCCCATATAGAGAAGGCCCGGTGCTGTTTGCGCCCGCTTCAAGCTTGTGACAGGCGCTGCATTTCCTGAACACTTTGGCGCCTTTTTCCGCGTCTGCCACTGCCATTCGCTCATCAAAACTGACTTCGGCCACACTGCCCATATCGGTATCTTCGGGATCTTCGGTTTCAATCACATACGAGGCTTCGCCATGGCCGCCCATATGGTACAATTCTTCGGCTGCCCATTTGCCAAGAAGAAATACCAAAAGCGCTCCACAAAGGGCGGCTACGGTTTTGGTCAGGGTCATCGTGTCAAGCATAGGTCGCGTGTCCATTACAACTGTTTGGAGGCGTGTCTATTGCTTCCCTCTCTTTTAGGCAAGATAAAGACCCCGCGACCAAACGCCCAATTTGTGATTTCTTGCACGGACTTGCCTTATGACCAATCGAATTGCCTTTCAGGGAGAGCCCGGCGCCTATAGCCACGAGGCCTGCCGCAACGCCCGCCCAAACATGGAGGCCCTGCCTTGTCGCACTTTTGAGGATGCAATCGACGCTGTTCGTAATGGGACCGCTGATCTGGCTATGCTTCCTGTCGATAATTCCACCTATGGCCGGGTGGCTGACATTCATTCGCTGTTGCCACAGTCCGGTTTGCATATCGTTGATGAAGCTTTTGTGCGGGTGCATATCAATCTGCTGGCCGTTCCGGGCACACCTTTGACAGATATTGCCAATGCGATGAGCCATACAGTGCTGCTTGGACAGTGCAAAACCTTTCTAAGCAAGCATAAAATACATCGCATTACCGGAGCTGATACAGCGGGATCGGCGCGTCAGGTGGCTAATGCTGCTGATCCGTCGACGGCGGCACTGGCCAGCGAGTTGGCTGGTGAAATCTATGGGCTGGATGTTCTGGCGCGCCATATTGAAGATAACAGCAACAACACCACCCGATTTCTTGTCATGTCAGGCAAAGCCGACCTGACAAGGCGTGGTGATCACGGGATGATCACCAGCTTTGTGTTTCAGGTCCGCAATATCCCGGCAGCGCTTTACAAGGCGATGGGTGGATTTGCCACAAATGGCGTGAACATGACCAAGCTGGAAAGCTATATGATCGACGGATCGTTCACTGCCACGCGGTTTTATGCGGATATTGATGGCCATCCAGGTGATAAAAATGTCGCGCTGGCTTTGGATGAATTAGAGTATTTCACCACAGATGTTGAGATACTGGGGGTCTATCCAGCGGATGCAGGACGAAGCTAGAACGACCGGATCGTCGCCCAGCAAGGGTGCTCCGGCGATCACCGCTGCAATGTCCAAAAACATAACATTGTACCCGTGGTTCAAGTTCTTTCAGAACCTCACTTTTTGGCAGGCAATCTGGTTTCTGTATTTCCAGAATGAACTTTCGGCTGCCGATGCCATCCTTCTTTACGTGGTCTTCGACGTCGCCACGACCATACTCGAAGTGCCCTCTGGCCATATTTCTGACAGAATGGGGCGACGCTTCACGCTCATCACTTCGGCAATCACTGGAATTGTCGGGGCCTCCCTTTTGGCGTTGGGGCACAGTTTTGCAATATTTGCTGTAGCGCAGGTTTTTCTTGGAGCCAGCATCGCCTTTTCATCCGGCACCGACAGCGCATTATTGTACGAATCTCTGGCAAGTACCAAGCGACAAAACGAGATCGAACAACAAGAGCTGCGGGCTTGGAGGTTTACCTTCATAGCTCTGGCCATGTCTGCCCTAACCGGTGGAGCATTGGCGTTGCATCTAGGCATTTTACCCTTTGCCGCCGGGGCCGTAGCCTTTTTATGTGCGCTTTGTGTCACTCTTGGATTTCGCGAACCACCCGCAGCCCAGACCACTGCTGATCAGGGTGGTGAGTATATTCACGCAATGTCACTTAGGGTGACCCTCAAAACCCCGGTTTTAGTTTGGCTTTTTGGTCTGAGCGTACTGATGTACGTGTTTAGCCACATCCTGTTTGTGTTCGGCCAACCGTTCATTCTGGAAGCGATGAAAGGCACTGGATTAGAGGGCGAGGCTCCGTTTGTCAGTGGTGTCGTATCGACGCTGATGATGATCTTGTCGGTTATCACATCGCTGTTCGCTCTTAGCCTGCGCCGCAAAATTGGGCTGCCCGCGATCCTGCTGTTATCCTTCGCAATCCAGATTGTCCTGATCGGAGCCCTTGCCCTGACCAATAACGCATTTGTCGTGGCATTCCTGTTCCTGCGCATGGTGCCAAATTCGTTGTCGCGCCCCTTTATCATGGCGCGCATTCAGCCCCTGCTCAGCAGCGATATCCGCGCCACATATATGTCGCTGCAAAGCTTTGTTGGCCGCCTGATATTGGCAGGGACATTATTTTTGGCGTCCTTTGCGACGACAGACAGCGATCAAATGCACTATTCGGAAATTCAATGGATTTTAGGCTGGTATCTGCTTGGCGGACTGCTGTGCTTTATCGTACTGGCGACTGTGGCGCGGCGCATAAAAATTGGAATGATTCATCCAAGTGACACGCACGCCCTGTAGGCTGGCCAAGTCAGGCCAGCCGACTATGTCGCTCTTCCATGTTCTTAGCGTAATCTGCAACTTTCAGTTTAAAACGCTTGGTCATATTGCTTTTCGCCAGTTTCAGCGACTGCACCAATAACCGTGCCGCCAGCGTTTTGGGGGTCAGTTCCACTGACACCGACATGCGCGTGCGGCGCGGCGACAAGGCCATCAGATCCAGCGTCATTACCCCGGCAAGCCCGTTTGAATCCGATTCAAACCGCATCGTATTTGGATGTTCGTAGGTCGCCAACCTAAGATCCAACTCCCGCATCTTGCCACGCATTTTAAAGTGCGAATTCCAAGTATAACCAGCAACCGGGTCGGTGAAATTATCGGTACGGATTACTTCGATGCCGCGTCGGATAGCGGATCGTTCAAAAGATTCAAATTCCGACAACATGGCAAACACCTGTTCTATCGGAGCTTCTATATCTTCTTTGCTGGAAAACTGCATCATGGGCCTGTTCTTTTATTGTTGTTCCACTTATCACTTTAATCGAGCGTATCGGCAAGCCAGTTCTCAAGCAAAAAGTGTGCAATTGCACCTTTTCTGGCTGGCTTTATCACAGGATGCTCACCTGCAAACACTGTCATCATTTCGTCTCGGGTGACCCAGCAAGCATGCTCAATCTCGACCGGATCAATGGTAATCTCACGCGCCAACGCTTCCCCTGCACAACCGAACATCAAGGACGCCGGGAACGGCCATGGCTGGCTGGACAAATACTGAACTTCACCGACAGGCACGCCCGCTTCTTCCATAACTTCGCGCCTTACGGCAGCTTCCAGCGTTTCGCCTGGCTCCACAAAGCCCGCCAACAGCGAATACATACCGGGTGGCCACCCAGGAGAACGCCCCATCAGAACCGAATGCCCATGGGTGATCAGCATGATGACAACCGGGTCGGTTCGCGGGAAATGATGGGTTCCGCAGGTCGGGCATGTCCGTTGCCACCCCGCATGAGACACATCGCTTGGCTGTCCGCATTTAGCACAAAATCCGTGGCGGTGATGCCAGCTCAGAACCGCCTTGGCAGTCGCAGCCAGTTCAGCATCGCGCCGATTCAGCCGGGTCATCATCCGGCGTAATTCGGCAAAGACCTGACCCTGCGGCAAGCTTGGATGAGCCTGTTCGCTTGGATCCAGAAAAAGACCAAGTGATGCTGTGTCGATATCGTCAGGCGTCCAGCCTGAAATATCGCAAGCAAATCGCGGTGCAGCATTATCCAAACCCAGAAACACCGGATCATCAATGACGCCTCCATACCCTGCATGCAGAACCGGATGATCCATTGCCACCAATGCCAATGTGTCGTCAGATACCAGCGGTTTGCCGCGCCAGATCAACACGCACCGCGCCTTTGGGTCTGCTATTGCCGCCTGCAAGGCTGCCGCATCCTCGCGTACATGCGCCGCCCGATCCAACCCAGAGCCGCCAAAAGTCACCTGTTCCGCGTTTTTCAAATGAATTACTCCCGAATGCCTCGTTCGACCTTGTCCCGGCCTTCTGTCTCACGTTATCCTTTGGCATCGCATGGCATTCAGGTCAATTCAATCGTAACTGAGTGCAATTGGCGCAGATTAGAGTCAGGGCTGACACAAAATTTACGCTATCCGGCTTGCCAGTCGGGTTGGTTTACCCGGCGTTAATGTGACATTCAGTCCGCTATAGTAACGCATTGGTCGACATGGACAAAACCAAGGAAAATTTGAGCAGCCATCAAAAAAGTGTCGAAGCATCTGACACAAAATGTGGCACTTTTCTCGCCAACCTGCGCATTCTGACAACAACAGATCTGCATATGCACCTGACGAGCCACGATTATTATGCCGATCGTGCCGATCCAATGGTGGGACTGACCAGAACGGCATCGCTAATCCAAAACGCGCGCAAAGTGGCCGATCAGCGTAATATCACCACCCTATTGATGGATAATGGCGATGGGTTGCAAGGGACGCCTATGGGCGAGGTGGCGGCAGAAAAACAACACCAGCCACACCCGTTGATGCAAGCCTTTGCGCATTTGCGTTATGACGCCATCGGGCTGGGCAATCACGACTTCAATTTTGGGCTCGAAACGCTGGACGCTGTTTTGGCTCAGGCTCCTTGCCCGGTTGTCTGCTCTAACTTGCGCAGAGTGAAAGAGGTGGATCAGACACAACCCTTCACCATCCTTGAGCGGACCATTCAGGTTGACGATTCCGTATTGCCGATCCGTATTGGGGTCGTGTCCTTTTTGCCGCCCCAAACCATACGGTGGGACGCCTATTTGCTGCAGGGCCGGGTTGAAGTTGATGACATTCTGGTCAGCGCACGCCATCACGTGAACCTGCTGCGCCAAAAGGGGTGCGACCTGATCATCGCACTGGCCCATTCAGGATTGGGACCGGTTGAGGCGAAATTCGGTCTGGAAAATGCGGCAATCCCATTGGCAGATATCGATGGGATCGATGTTTTGATCGCCGGACACACCCATATGCACTTTCCGGGGCCGGAACATGACGGGCTTGACCATGTGATTAGTGAGACGGCAACGATCCACGGCAAGCCTGCAATCATGGCCGGGTCTGCGGGGACTCATTTAGGGGTTATTGATCTTGAATTGCGCAAGTCTGCGAATGGCAATTGGCAAATTGCCGACCATCATTGCGCATTGCATCCAATTGCCAGAAATCACAGCGACGGCAAGACCGTATCACTGGCCGCTGAAGACGCCAGTCTGGCAACTATACTGGCCCCACATCACCACGACACCTGCACCCACATGCGTCAACATGTGGGCCACAATGATCAGCCACGTCATAGCTATTTCTCGTTTTTTGCCCCGGATCAGTCGCTTACACTAGTAGCGGCAACTCAGGCAGCCGCATTGCGTCCTATGCTGGCAAATACCGAGATAGCCGACCTACCTCTATTATCTGCCGTTGCTCCAAGCAAGTTCGGAGGTCGCGCGGGGCCGCTTTATTACACAGACGTACCTGCTGGTCCGCTGTCGCTGCGCCATCTGGCGGATCTGTATGTTTTTCCCAACACGTTGCACGCGGTCGTCATGACCGGTGCACAGGTGTTGGAATGGCTTGAAGTCTGTGCAAGCCTGTTTCACCAGATAACTCCGGGATCAATTGGTCAAACTTTGGTCGATTCGACCATGGCAGGCTACTATTTCGATGTAATCTATGGGTTGGATTATTGTATTGACCTGTCTGCTCCAGCCCGGTTTTGGCCAAATGGTAATCTGCGAAACGCCAATGCCCGACGCATCATATCCCCAAGATACAAGGGGGAAAGCGTGCGCGCAGAACAGAAATTCGTCGTTGCCCTGAACAATTATCGCGCTGTTGGTGGTGGCAATGTGGCGGTGCTGAACCGGGCGCATTCGGTGCTGATCCCCCATCTAAGCATCCGCGACGCATTACGCGAATATGTAAGCAGAACCAGGCAGGACGATCCGATATCTTCAGCCCCTGCACCCTGGAGGTTTTCACCAATGCCAGGAACCTTTGTCACTGCGATCACCGGACCCGGCGCGCGGGCGCATATGTCCGAGCTTGAGGGGCGTGATGTAATCGAAACAGGCATGAATGCCGACGGTTTTCTGACCTTACAGGTCGCGCTGTAGGGTTGCAGCACTGACTGGTTGCGAATCTCGCAGGACGCGCCTATATCCACCAGTGAGAGGTTGGCGCGGGCGAGCGCCTCGCCAACCCGGTCAGAGCCGGAAGGAAGCAGCCGTAACGAGCCCCGCTTGGGTCGTTGTCCAGCCTCTCACTTAA
>PIVL01000329.1 GCA_003354145.1 Paracoccaceae bacterium | reverse complement strand
TTTTGAAGCCTTACCCCCTCCGGGGGCTTCAAAATGAGGAGAAGAGATCATCAAGGGTTTAGCTGAAGCTAACCGGCTGGAAGCCGGTGGCTCTGACCCCAAGAATTGGAAAGTAGAATGCCTTCTCTCGCATTTTGTCGCTGTTTTGCGCCCCGATCAAGCCTCATGGACAGGTTGTGTCGTGATACACGCATCTGACGCACGACCTGAGGGTGACTTCTGGTCTCAGGGGCGGGTTGATGCGGATTTCGCTCTGATCGACACCCGTTTGGGCAGGCCAGTCGAGCCGCTTTCGCTCAGGTTTTATCGCTGGAACGGTCATACGGAAACCGGCGGTGCACGCAGCCGCTGGATTGCCGCCAAGATGCGATTGAACAAATCTCTGCTGACCGCAACTTCAACAAGCTGGAAGGTAATGGCGCGGCCATGTCGGACGACCCTTGCACCGATCTCCTTCTCGGTGATGCCAGCATCACCTGCCAGGCAATGGATCAGCCGGGTTTGCAGGCTGGTCAGTGACCAGTCGGCCATCTCTTCGAGCAGATCCGTGCCTTTCAGGAAAACGCCGAGATTGTAGGCCAGCGCATGGAGCTGAAGCCGAACCTCGTTCTGCGCCATGCCTTTGCAAGACAGGCGTGTCCAGTTGATCGCCTGCTTGCCTTCTTTGATGCGTTGCCTGGCAGCGTAGGCTTGCATGCGCGAGAAGGTATTGCTCAGCTGTGCCGCGCTGATTGTAGAAGCGGACGATCCAGTCAGGTTCCATCGGCATGTTGGTGACGACATAGCCGACACGCGGGATCAGTTCGCCCGGATGCCATTCCACCTTGGCGATGACACGGCGGGGCTTGTCCCATGATGCCGCCTGATACTCGAAGTCGCCGTAGATACGCTTCACGCCTTTTGGTGGACGACCCACAGGGCGCTTGAGCAGATGCGCAATCTTGCCCTGAAGAACGCGATTAGCGCGTAGTCGGATGGCGTAGAAATAGCTTTCCGCTTCCAGAGTTTTGTATAGCTCCGGGATGGCGAAGGCAGCATCCCCTTGGAAGAACCGCATCAGGTGACGGTCCGCATATCGTGCTATAATCGGCTTCAGAACCGCTTCCCATCCATCCGCACTGTGCACATTGCCGGGGCGTAGGGCACAACGTTCCAAGTGGCCAAATTGGTTGAAGACGAACAGAGGGTGATAACACATGCAGCCGAAATGGCCGTTCCACGCCGTGCCTTCCTGTGCACCGTGCGTTGGGCTGGCTGAACTGTCCATATCCAGAGTGATCCACTTGGGTGGCGTTGCCGCATGAACCCGGTCGATCCATTGCCCCGATAGGTCCGCCAGCGCAGTGCGATTGTCCAAAGTTGCCAACACCGCGGTCTCAAACCGTCCCATCTGGCTTGCGGACGCGGCATTGGCATCCACAGCCCGTCCGCCGATCACCTGCCGCGTCACCGGATCACGCGCCAGACGATCCGCATCATTTACATCATCGTACCCGGCCAGCCGACCAAAGACCGACTGGCGTAAAAGACCAATCAGAGAATGCAGGCGATTGTGGCCAGTTCGTGTGTCTCTCAGAAATCCGCCCGCACTGTCGTGCAGCCCGAGAACTTCATCCAGTTCACGGAACAACAGCAGACCACCGTCAGAACTTATCTTAGAACCATGAAATTTCAGCCGCGCCCGCCGATCAAAACCAAGCCGAACATCGCCCGTTTCGCCTGCACCCTCCGGGTGATCCATGATTGACCGCCTTCAACCCTATTAAAGCGTTTCGCGTTTGATTTGAATCTTTGAGGATTCCCATTTGGCTTTGTTTGTGATTCATCCTGTTCAGGAGGATGAGCACATGACCAAAACCCTTTCGATGGATATCCGCGAACGGTTCCGGCGCTACATTGAAGACGGCTGGACGGCCCGCGCAGCTGGTCGGGCAATGAAGATCAGCCCGGCCTCCGCGGTGCGTTTCCGTCAGGCGATCTTGCAAGGCAAAGGCCTTGATGCCAAGCCGCGTGGCGGGCACCTTGGTGGCGGCAAGCTGTCAGGGTTATCAAGGGGGCGATGGACGGGTTGGCTTTTGAAACCTACATCCGCACCCAGCTTGCGCCCGCATTGAAACCACGCACGGTCGTGATCCTCGACAACCTTGCGACTCACCGAAATGTTGCGGCGGCTCAGGCCCTCAAAAACAGAGGTTGCTGGTTCCTGTTTCTGCCGCCGTACAGCCCAGATCTGAACCCCATAGAGATGGCGTTTTCCAAGCTTAAGGCACATCTGCGCAAGGACATTTGACCAACTCTTCAACGCCATCGGCGATATCTGTGACATGTTTAGCCCGCAAGAATGCTGGAACTACCTTCAGGCCGCTGGTTATGCCTCAAATTGAACGCGAAACGCTTTAGCATGCTGAAATATAACATATTTTAACCGGACATGGTGCGAAAATTGGCATGTTACTTGGGAAATGCGGGCTTAATCTTATTATTGGGTTGCCAGCTACAAAGGAGATAAATCTCGGTAAGCTGCTGAACTCGTCAGGTTGAGTTGGATAGTATCTCTTCCCCAAGTCTCGAGAGAGCATGATTTGTCTTTGAAGAGGTCACTCCGGCAGTTTAGTGGGCCTGACGACAAAGAACCTGCCAAACCCACTAAAGTGGCCAGATTAGTGGCACAAGCATCAGGCTGATCGCGAGAAAGATCAGCATCAGCGGCAGGCCGACCTTCATGTAGTCGCCGAAACGGTAACCGCCCGGCGAGAAGACCAGAATGTTGGTTGTTGTCCCGATCGGCGTCAGGAACGCGGTCGAAGCACTGATAGCAACGATCATCAGGAGCGGATGGGGCGACACATTGAGGTCGAGCGCGGCCTGGATGACAATCGGTGCAACCAGAACGGCGGTGGCTGTGTTGTTGATCACCTGGCTGAAACCGGTTGTCAGCAGAAAAACCCCAGCCATGAGGGCTATCGGCGACAGGTTGCCCAGAGTATTGACCAACCCCTCTGCGACAAGGCTCGCGCCTCCGGTCGATTCCAGTGCCTTTCCCATGGGGATCATGGCCGCAATCAGGACGACGCTTGACCAACTGATCGACCGATAGGCTTCGCGTGTGGTCAGGCAGCCGCCCAGGATCGTTGCCGCCGCCGCAAGCAACGCTGCGATCACGGTCGGGACAAGCCCGGACACCATGAGCACCACCATGCCGATAAGTGCGGCCACCGCCACGGCTGCGCGCGGGCGCAGGCCGGCGACTTCGCTCGCCATTTCTTCGGGCGCTCCAACCACGACGAAGTTGTGCCGCTCGTTCTGCAGGGCACCGATGTCCTCCCATGTGCCACGAACCAATATCGAGTCTCCGAACTCGAGCGTCAGTTCGCGTTCGGTCACAGGTTCGCCACGTCGGCGAACGGCGAGAACCTGCACGTCATAGCGTTCGGCGATGCCTCCTACCGCAAACGGTTTTCCCAGAAACTCTGACCGTGGCGTAGGAATGATCTCTGCCAGGCCAATCTCTTTCGATACTACTTCGTCCGGTGACTCTGCCGACGATTGCAGGCTGAGTCCGAGATCGTTCATGATTTGGTCAATGTTGGCATCCACCATTCGAACGACAAGGATGTCGTCGTGGCGCAAGACCGCATTGGGCGCATGTTCGCGCCCCTCGATCCGCAATATCGGGGCACCATAGGTCGGGCCCAATGCGGCCTCTGCTGCCGTTTTCCCAATAAGCGGTGAGCCGGCCCGGATGCGCAGGCGGAATTGATTTTGGCCCAGCGAATATGCCTCAGCGAGGTCAACAAGGTCGGCGGCGGCATCAACCGGACGATCCTCAGTGGCGCTGTCAGGCAGAAGCTTGCGACCGATAAGGGCCATATAGACGACGGCGGCGGCCAAAAGGGGTCCGCCGATCAGGGCATACTCAAAGAAGCTGAACGGGCGCAGTCCCGACTGTTCCAGTGTCTGCGCGATAACGATATTTGGCGGCGTTCCGGTAAGCGTCAGCAAGCCGCCAGAGTTGGCGGCAAAGGCCAGCGGAATCAGGAACTTCGACGGTTTGCTGCCAACCGTCCAGGCGGCGGCCACGACGGCGGGCAATAGCGTTGCGACGGTGCCGGTGTTGCTGATGAAGGCAGACAGGAAGGCGGTGCCGAGCATGACGACGACGAGCAGTCGCAAAGTGGACCCGCGCGCAACCTCAAGAAGTTTTTTTCCACCCCATCCGGTTACGCCGGTTCGGGACAGGCCTTCGCCGACGACGAACAGCGCGGCGATCATCACGACGGTTGGATTGCCGAAACCGGAGAGCGCATCACCGGTGCCGATCACCCCGAAAAGCACCAGCGAGAGCAATGAAAGGATTGCGACAAGGTCCGGCTCCAGCCGCCCCCAGACAAAGAGGGCGATGGTGACGCCCAGGATGACAAACGTAATGATCATGCGCAGCCTGACTCAATACGGTTGTGCCCCAGACAGCCCGTCGGTTGCCCGGTCGCAAAGGCGGGGTAATTTGAAAACCCACTCGGTGTGTGGGATCTCGGTCGCATACCGTTATTCCTTTCAAAAAGTGCCAATGTTACCACTTTGGTGCGAACGGCATTTGTTTAAGATCGCCTGCCTGCACGAGTCCGCAGGACGCTTCGGGAATTTCGTTCCAGACACCCGAAAAATCGGTCAGGGGTTCCGATACGATCAGTCGCGACCCGTCTGATATTCCCTCCAGACGCGGATTGTCCGGATAAAGCTCTCTCAGTGTTCGCACATCTGTGGTGTAATACAAAGAGGGTGAGTCACGCTCGGTCGAGTATCGGAAAACCCACAACTGCTCGCCATCAGTCGTTGCGATGCTCATGCGCAGCGAATTCTCAATGCCGTGGTTTTCGGCTGTTCTTTCAACCAGTCCGGCCAT
>PIVL01000692.1 GCA_003354145.1 Paracoccaceae bacterium | reverse complement strand
TTTTCCGAAAGCATATCCCGTATACTGGACCAGTTATTGAGCACATTTTTTAACAAAATGGGTGGCATAATAGCCACTTGGACGGCACATAACAAAAATGAAAACTCTCTCCACTTACTATAGCGCTTTCGTTTCTTCTTACGTTTAGTCTTGCATATCCGCGAGTGACCTTCGAAAAAAAAGAATTGGAACCTCGCATCATTTTTTCCATCAACAAACTTCCTAGCAGTTTACAATAAAGCCATGCTAGAGAACTTTCGGGGTTGTACTTCGGCAAATGACCTATTCCCATTAAAGATTTCAATCTTTTAAAAGATAACTCTATCTGCCATCTCAATCTATAAGCCTTCAAGACATCACGTAAAGAGAATTGTTTTGTGGGAAGAGTTGTAAAAAGTATGACGTATTTTCCGTATTTTTTTGTGGTTGGTTGCAATGTGTGACCTTTTCTTTTTGCAGTTTCTACTAACTTGCTGAGCGTTTTTTTCTCTGCTGATTTTGATTTTCTTAGCATGCATATTCTACCTTTAATCATATGGCCATCTTTCTTGACAAAGGCTTCCCATTCCTTTGCCCTCCCAGGTTTAACCAGTTTTTGCCCATGAGTTAGAAGGTCTAACCTATCTCCTTTTTTGTCAAATAAAGGTAACGTTCGTGTATTCACTCTTACAAGAGAGTAACCATTATTTTGGGAAACATAGCTAATTCCTGCACTTGTCGCGTAGCCTCTATCTCCTATAATACACTCACCTTCTGATACTGGGAAGCGCTTGAATTGTTCTCCATTACCTCTACCTTTGTTGAGAGTTATTTCCAAAAAGTCACAATTCAAATGGGACAAATCCATACTGTAGTGTATAGACCACAAAGTTCCTTTTTTCCCTGGTTCTTTAATACGAGTTGCGTCTACTGCCCGTAATCTGATACCTCTCGAATTTTTAATTGGCCTCACACCCATTTCCTCTAACAAGATCATGCATAGTGTTTTTAGCCATTCTTTTGCCCTTCTGAGACGTTTCAGTAAGCCTACATCTGATAGCGAAACTATGTTTGCAAATCTTGCTTGAGCAACTGTTTCTCTAAGAGAAAGTCCTTGAATTGTATGCATGAAGAACATTCTAAGCATACTCTCGATAGAGTCAATTTTGCGATATTTTCGCCTTATAGCCCCTTTTGATTTGGCCAAATCGCACCAATTTGTAGGAAGTTG
>PIVL01000691.1 GCA_003354145.1 Paracoccaceae bacterium | reverse complement strand
CCATTTGAACACTACCTAAGGCGCACCTCAAAAGAACAATATGACTGCAAAGAGGACCCTATTGCCGCCATTGCGCGCCCGGTTTCACAGGAAATTCGCGGTCGACTGGTTTATCTGGGCGAGCTTGAAATTCATCCGAAATATTGCGGAAAGCTAAAGGCGTTGTCGGCGTTTGTGCGTGTTTTGCAGGCAATTTCGGCAATGAAATGGCCCGATTTCGACTGGATGTACGCGTTTATCCCGTTTGATCACGCAAAGCTGACCGCGCGCTATGGCTTTACCTGGCAAATGCCTTATGCGATTCGCTGGCATCAGTCGGCACCTTATGGGCGGCTTGACAATCATTGGATGATTGCAACTCATTTCGGGCAGCTTTGGTCTTGTGACGCTTAGATAGGCTTTGCATGTACCAGCATGTAATCCTGGCCATTCAAATCTTTGACCGGTGCAATAATACGGCGGTAACTTTGCACAAGCCTTTCATCACCTATGCGCACGTCTATGTCCTGATCCGTGATTGAATAGCGCAATTTACTTGCTCCCAAATGCGCCAGCATCACGTCGTTGATAATTTGGCGATCAAACCCACCAACCGTTTTGACATAGTGATCTTCGCCTTCAAGCTTAAAGAACTTTGTCGCCAGACTCTCACGACCTATGCGATGAGGGCGCATCATGTTGTCATCTGATTCAACTGGATGAAACAAATCCACACGCTCACTCAATGCGTCGAAATTGTTTAGAACACCACCCTGAGTGGCCAGCCAATTCAGCACGTCATCAGTACCAATATTGTAGCCTTCTCTCATCATTTCGATCTGCTCGCTGTGCAGCGCGGCAGTATAAGCCGCTGCCGCCCGTTGATGCAAAACCGATTTCTCGCCCTTTGACTGCACTGCTAGTTTCGCGCGAAACGCCGAGAAGAACTCAATTGGGACGTCAAAGTAATGGGACAATCTGTCGACGGTCTCAAACGGTATGGCCCGGTTATTCGTGATCTGCGCATGCAGGGTTTTATAGGTGACCCCCGCATTTTCACAAGCCGCCGCCAGAGTGATCTGATTGCGTTTACAAGCATCTTTGATCCGGTCTCCGGTTGTTGGCATTCGCATATCCATAATCGTCATATGTAGATCACAATCTACACTTGTTGACACATGTCAACAATTTCAGCCCTATTTCAGGGAAGCCAACAAAATCTTGGGTAACCG
>PIVL01000690.1 GCA_003354145.1 Paracoccaceae bacterium | reverse complement strand
ATTCCTCGACCTTTGCCACCGAAAAAGGCCCGCGCACCGGGGGCAGTGAATGTGGCTTTATCATTCAGGCCGAGGGCAAGACCGTTTATATCAGTGGTGACACCAGCATCATGGCTGATATGGACTGGATCGGAGATTATTATAAACCCGATATCGGGGTGCTGTGTGCGGGTGGTCATTTCACCATGGACATGAAAGGCGCGGCCTATGCGGCGAAACGCTATTTCAACTTTTCAACGGTGATCCCGTGCCATTACCGAACTTTCCCGATTCTTGAGCAATCGGCTGAGAAGTTGATCAAAGGTTTACCGGGCGTTGATGTGATAGAACCACAGCTGATGCAGGCAATAGAACTTTGAGCGTGGTTTGATCCGAATGAGGCGGGCCAAATGGCCCGCCATTTTTTCAGTTTGTTTTTCTGGTCCGACAAAACGGCGTACCGAGTTAGGGCGAGGCTAAGCCGGTTCAAGTTCGTCAAATGTTTGCGAATAACACCCTACGTTTCCATCAAATTTGAGCTTTGGTGAATTTCTCTTGTAAAATCGCATTTTCTTGAGTTCTTCTACGTCGTAAAACGTGACGCAAATGTTGATTTCAACGTCGGAAATAATCTGAAAATCATAAAATTCGTCAGTTTCAGGATCAATCAGAAAACCTTTCGAAATTCTCTGATTGCACACTGCTCTAAGCTCATCTTCGCTAAGTTCCGTGGGCATTCTGTTTGGGGTTTTACAATCTATAGACCTAGCTATTTGCCCCAAATCCATCAGACGTCTCTCGTCATGTTTTGTATTTCTTGCGTGGTTTGGGCTACCCACGACAATCAAACCCGCAATCAACGCGCCGACCACCAGACAAAGTGCGGCAATGGCAATCAATCTGTTCATAGCTGATCACCGCGCCGAACGTCAGCGAGATAAAAGAGGAAAATTCCACCGGCAACCACAGCAACTGCAAGCGCTTTGAGCAGGAATTGCAGAGTGAAATCGCCGTCCAGAAAGCTGTAAATGACAAACACAATATCGCCAAGCAATACTGCCGCCGCTACCAAAAGCGCGAGGTAAATCATCCATTTGCGTATGGTCGAGCGATAAAGGCTTGGGTCTGACGCCAGCTTTTGCCGCTCACGCAGTGTTAACCAACCATAGACAGGTGCAGTGACAATGAGCGTGGCTATTGCCCATCTTGCAGAATTGCCCCGCCAGCGTGTCAG
>PIVL01000041.1 GCA_003354145.1 Paracoccaceae bacterium | reverse complement strand
GTCGTTGATGTCGTCAAACTTGCCCCCGCACCGATCTTGGACCCATTGCATGACTGCGTCTGGTCCGGATCCGCGATTGGCGTGAAAAACACCGGTTGTGGCAGGGCGGATTTGAGCCTCATAGGAATCCAGAGCCTTTGGGTTTACCCCGTGTTTCAGCAATTGAGCACCTATAACGCGCGCGTCTATGATGGCCTGACTGGCTCCGTTTGAACCGACAGGATAAGTGGGATGGGCGGCGTCGCCCATCAGGGTAACCCGACCATAGGTCCATTGATCCAATGGCAGGCGATCGACCATCGGGTATTCAAACACCTGATCCGCACCTCGGATCAGGGCCGGGGCGTCGATCCAGTCAAATGTCCAGTCTTCAAAATCGGTCAGAAAGTCGTTGATGTCTGCAGCCCGGTTCCAGTCATCCTTGGCCCAGCCCTGGGCAGGGTCGAGTTTTTTTTCGGCAATCCAGTTGAGCGTTACCAGACCAGTCTTGGGATCGGGTTCTGATATGGGATAGGCGACAACGCGTAGGTCATCATGGCCGATCATCACCATCGCCTCGCCGCCGAAGTAAGGAGGTGCCTGCGTTGTGGCGCGCCACAAGACGTGGCCATTCCAGATCGGATCGCCCTCGTTCGGGACAATTTGGGCACGCAACGCAGAATGAATGCCGTCCGCCGCTATCACCAGATCGCCTGTTGGGCGGTTTCCGTTTGTAAGCGTCAGTGCGGCATGGTCGGACGTGTTTTCAAAGCCAGTGGCCCGGGCGTTGGTGACGACGCAATCAGGGCCGGCGCGCGCTAGAAGCGTTTCATACAGCATGACCTGCAATTTGCCTCGATGCAGTGAATATTGCGGCCACTTATATCCTGCACGTTGACCACGGGGCTCTTCCCAAATTTTCAGACCATATTTGGAATGAAAGCTGATCTGACGAGTCTTGACTCCGATGGATTCCAGTTGTGACTCAAGCCCCAAATCGAACAACTCGCGTACTGCGTTGGGTTGCAGGTTGATGCCAACGCCAAGCGGACGAATGTCGCGGGTGGCCTCAAAAATGCGAAAGGGTACACCAATCTGATGCAGGGTTAGTCCCAGAGTTAATCCGGCGATACCTGCTCCTGCGATGAGTATGGTCATGCTATCGTCCGTGATCCTGTTTCTAGGGCAGGCAAGCGTTAGTTTGTTCTGAACTCAGGTCCAAAAATCGTGTCTGCATAGTCGCGCAGATAAATCTTCAGCCATGGGGTAAAGCGGTCGGGATGGCGCGATATTTCAGCCAAAAGATTATGATAGTCGATCCATCTTGTATCGATGACTTCGTCGGGGTTCGCAGCAATTATCAGGTCGTCGCGAGCATGGGCGAGATAGACATCTACCGCTTCGTGTTCGATCAGGCCGTTGCCGACATCGGCGCGATATTCCAGATGGTGGCGGAATTCAGGATAGAGACCGGTGATTCCCAGTTCTTGTTTAAGGCGGCGCACGGCGCAGGCGCTGGGGGATTCGCCCCAGTCAGGATGAGTGCAGCAGGTGTTCGCCCAAAGCCCAGGCGTATGGTATTTGCCCATGGCGCGGCGTTGCATAAGGATTTCAGTACCCCGTAGGACAAAAACCGAAACCGCCTTATGCTTAAGGCCTTTTTGGTGCGCCTCGAGCTTATCCACCGGGATCAGTTTGCCGTCCACCCAAGCCGGGATCATGATCGTCATCTGAGGCACATCCCTACGAGTTTGGTTTGGTGCATGAACAATGTGTTCTGACCCTAAATCGGGTGATTGTTTGCGAAGGTCAAGACATGATCGGCAACATGCTCAGGGGCGTCCCAATGGATGGAATGGCCTGCGTTCGGGACGATATGTGTGATCAGCCCCGACAATTGCGTCAGTGCAGATTGGGCCAGCGGCATTGGGATCAGCAGATCGTTTTCAGCCAAAAGTGCCTGAACCGGATGGTGAACGTCGATTGGTGTCGGGTCATAGTCCCTGAGCGCGTTCAGCTGATGGCGCATCGCCTGCGGGGATTGGGCATATGGATAGGCCAATGCGGCCTCGGTGGCGGTATCAATCGCAGTAGGGTCATCAAAGGCAGCTGGTGCAAATAGCCACGGGAGAAAGGCCCGCAACCAAAGATCGGGGGCCGCGTTGGATTGGCGGATACCGACCAAGGCACCGAAAAGGGCGGTGTTGCGGGCCATCTGGATCGGGGCTGACGCGGCAAGAGAGATGGATTGGACGCAAGTTGGGTGGGTCGTTGCCATTTGCAGGGCAATCAGGCCTCCCATCGAATGGCCAAGCACATGCGCACGCGGTACCGACAAATGGTCAAGCAATGCGGCACAGTCATCTGCATAGTGCTCCATGCTTGTCGGAGCGTCCCAAGGAGTAGTGCGCCCGGTGGTGCGGTTGTCCGGTCTAATGACTGTGAAATGGTCTGTTAAGAGCGGCATCAGAGGTTGCCAGCTGGC
Organism: Paracoccaceae bacterium; assembly: GCA_003354145.1. Taxonomy (GTDB): domain Bacteria; phylum Pseudomonadota; class Alphaproteobacteria; order Rhodobacterales; family Rhodobacteraceae; genus NORP181. The sequence goes on along the minus strand of PIVL01000041.1, from coordinate 18,966 downwards.
GCTGTCGCTGACCATACCGGCGATCAGCAACAGCGCAGGGCCAGCGCCGTCGATTTCGTAGTGCAGCGAAATGTCATCCGTTAGGAATGTTGGCATTCAGGGTGCCCCGTCGCGCCAGCAAGGTAAAATATCGTTTGGTGTCGGCGTCGCCAAATAGACTGACCGCGCGATTGCGCGACTGAGGCAAAGAGATGCTGCATGGCCAATCTCGCCAAGGTCTCGGTTCGCGTTTTCCAATGTCACTTCGTCGGTTGTCAGGGCAAACACCAGATCTCCATCAAACGGTGTATGTGCCGGGACTATGGCGCGACCAATGCCGTCATGGGCCGCGATAGAGAGGCGTTGGCATTGTGATTTTGTCAGGGCGGCATTGGTGGCAACGATTGCGATAGTGGTATTTCCGCGTCCTTCGGTTGCAAGGTTTTTGAAAGCCCACATCTTTCGGCTGTCCAAACTGCGGCCAAGACCGGTTGCAGGATCGGGTCCCAGACCACCGAATTCGTTGTTCATTTCAAAATGGGCAGCCCAGAAATGGCGATCGTCGGGCGTCGTAACCGCACCGTGAGGGTTGGTTGCAACCAGCGCGCCAACAATGACGCCGTTCTCAAGCTGGAAAGACGCTGACCCTAGCCCGCCTTTGAACATTGCGGTTAATGCGCCGGTTCCGGCCCCTGCGGTGCCAAGGTCGAAATCCGTGTCAGCGTTGTCATAGGCAGCGCGGCCCAACGCGCGGTATGGGTTCGTGACCCAATCTTTTTTTCCACCGTTGAGCAGGTCGATAAGAATGGCGCCGGGAACCAGTGGAATAATTGCGGGACCAACGCGGAAACCACGATTTTCTGCGCGCAACCCGTCAACCACACCAGAACACGCATCAAGCCCATAAGCGGAACCGCCAGCGAGAGTAAGCGCATCTATCATTTCTACGGATTTGTCCGGGGCAAGCATGTCAGTTTCACGTGTGCCGGGGGCACCGCCCATAACGTGAACCGAAGCGGTAAAGGGTTTGTCGGCAGTCAGGACTGTGGCGCCAGACTTCAGCGTTTCGTCTTGGGCATTGCCGACACGCAGGCCGGGAATGTCGGTGATCAGGTTTTTGGGGCCGGGTATCATTGGATTGACCTTTTGAAGCTAGGGCTGGAGTTTTTGCCTCTGGTGGATGAATTTTGGAAGCGATGAATTCAGACGGTCAAATCCTGGGTTTTAAAGCGGCGGTTGCGGGGTCGCCAGAATTGGGTTCGCCCTTGGGTTCGATCAGCAAAACTTTGCATTCATTGATCGCGCGGGGGCGGTGGGTTTCGCCTTTGGGGACGACAAATATTTCTCCGGGGCCAACAGGGGTAGATTGTTCGCCAACGTCCATGATCATTTCCCCCTCAAGCACGAGAAAAAAGTCGTCAGTCGTCGCGTGGCTGTGAAACGGGAATCCGCCCTGAAATTTGACCACCATCACATCGTTGCCATTGTAATCCGCAACCACATGTGGGTCCCAATGGCTGCTGAATTGCGCTAGTTTGTCAGCGAGATTGACCTTGCCCATCAGATACAGCGCCCGCCGTCGACTTCCATGGCAACACCGGTGATCATGCTGGCTTCGTCCGAGCAAAGGAAACATGCGGCATTTCCCAGGTCTTCAGGTTGTGAAAAGCGGCCCAAAGGAATGGTCGACAGAAACTTGGCGCGTATTTCCGGGGTGTCTTCGCCCATGAATGATTTCAGCAGTGGGGTCTCGCCGGCCACGGGGTTCAATGCGTTGACGCGGATACCTTTGGGCGCCAGCTCTACTGCCATGGCGCGCGTTGCGGTGATCATCCAGCCCTTAGAGGCGTTGTACCAGCTGAGATTTGGACGTGGAGAGACTCCTGCAGTTGAGGCCACATTCAGAATTGCACCGATTTCGCGTTGTTTCATATGCGGAACAAGGGCGCGAGCAGTAAGGTAGACAGACTTTGCATTGATGTTGAACACTCGGTCAAAATCTTCTTCCGAGATTTCATCAAGCGGTGTTGGCAGATGTGTGACCCCGGCGTTGTTGACGAGAATGTCGACATGGCCGAAATGGGTAAGTGCAGCGTCCGCCATCGCCTGAACCGATGTGCTGTTTGAAACGTCAGCGGTGTGCGCAATGGCCTGATCTCCGATGTCAGAGGCCATGTCGGCTGCCGCCTCGCCGTTGATGTCAGCGATCATCACACGCGCGCCTTCGGTGATGAATTTCTGAACGATTCCGGCACCAAAGCCCGATGCACCGCCCGTAATGATTGCGGTTTTGCCTTGCAGTCTCATGTCGTGGTTCCTTTGAGGTGTTTGGTGCAGAGTATCAGGCGGGTTGGCGGGTTCAACCCACCGCTCTGTTCAATTCTAATGGAATCGTTTGCAGGGCTCGTGGCTATACAAGAGAATGAATGTGGTGACCCCTTTATCACGTCACTCACCCAATCTATTTCCCCATTCAAGCCAGCGTTGTTCTTCGGAGTTCAGGAGAGTGGAGATACGGGCCTGGTATGCTTCCATATCTTTTTCGGTAAGTTTTCCCCGCCATTTGTTTGAGGATGCACTATCAAAGAAGTTTTCATCGCTATTCCAAAAGCCCTGACCCGCCGACAGTGCAAACCTTTCTGCATTGGCCTTCATGTTCTTAAACGTCGCTGCCTGAATAAGCTTTTCTGCCAGTTCAGATGGATGCGATATTCCTACATGTGCTGCAATACGGCGAAAGGCATCACGCAGATCGTAAAGCATGTCCGCATAATGAAGTCGAAGAAAGTTCTCGTGCGATTCAAACATTAACGAGCTGCGATAATGGTCGATGATGGAAGCCAAGCTTGCACCGTCGCGATGTTCGCCTTCCAGAAAAATGGCAAAACCCTCAGATAAATCATCGGGAAAGCAATCCTGGAGGACCGTTTCGTTCATGTTTGATACGTGTTTGCGAAATGAGAAATGAACATCAATTGGGTGTCGATAGACAGATATATAACGCAGCTCTGACCAGATCGGGATGCCATCAAGCGGCGTATGGGTTTTGATTTGCCTACGGTGGGTCTGTGCCTCAAGCCGCTCCATAACTTCTGTTACATCCGGAATGCTAATGTCGAGCCACGGTGCCTTGTTCGTGAGGTCGGCGTCTACTTCGGGGTTCCCGGATATTAGCAATGCCAATATCCCCTGTATCCAGGTTGTCCCTGACTTTGTCGGAGTGGACACGATGATATCGTCCAAACGAGGAGCGAATATTTCCCAGCGTGAAAAATCAGCAATTTTTCCGCCATAGCGCCGACGTGCAGGCTCAGGAGGCGCAATCATCTGGTTGCTTTCAGAAATGGTGCAGAATTCACGGAGTAGTCGTGCCTGCCAGAGTAAGAAACTATATCCCTATTCATCCCCAACCCTTCCGCGCAGTGCCTTAACATCCCCACGCGCTTTTTTCGCATCCAATCGCCGACGCACCGACCCCTTGGTCGGTTTGGTGGCGATGCGGCGTTTCTGGACATACAGCGCCCGAGTGATCAATTCGACCAACCTTTGCCGGGCAATGTCGCGGTTGCGGGCCTGGGATCGGGTTTCGTCACATTGTATGACAATGGCTCCGTCGCGGTTCCAACGGCGACCTGCGAGGCGTTTCAGGCGGGTTTTGATTGGCTCGGTCAGGGAAGGAGAGCGCGCCGCTTCGAACCGCAACTCAACTGCCGACGCAACTTTGTTGACGTTCTGACCACCGGGGCCAGAGGCGCGCATGAAACTTTCGGTCAGTTCCCAGTCTTGCAAGGTGATGGCGTCGTTGATCCGTAACATATGTGTCGTTTACCGCATCCGGTAGCAGGCAAACAATGCGGCAGAGTCAAAAAGGGCCGCCCTGTTGCCGGGGCGGCCCTGATCGAAAGTTTTTCGGAGGTGGGGTCGGTGGACCTTCACCAGATCTTGTTACGTGACGTTTCCGCCAAGGGCTGCCTTACCGGCGTGCCTCGCAACTTGTTCCGACACCTCGCTCCAATACCTTTCTTGACACTGGATCACCTCCTTTACATTTGTTGAACTCACCTTCAGCCTTGCATGGCTTTGGCGAAACTCCAAACATTTTCTTCAGGCGTGGCTGGTTTTTGTAGTCAAACGCACAACAATCAGGCGGAATGGAATCAGCGCGATCAGGGCAAGGGATAGCTTTACCAGCCAATCGGCAAAGGCCAGCGATACCCATAGTGGCACAAGCGGGCCGATGGTCATAAACGGAACACCATCCCAGGCCCAGCTAATGGCCGCATTTGCATCAGGGCCAAAAATGGCGATCGAGGCAGAGAAGGCGATGGTAAAAAACAGCACTGTATCAAGAGCCGAGCCGACCAGAGTTGACACCAAAGGAGCGCGCCACCAGCGGCCGCTGCGCAGCCGATTGAAGACCGAGACGTCGGTCATCTGCGCGGCCAGAAAGGCGATGCCCGAGCCAACAGCGATGCGCAATGGCACAGCAGGGCCGTATTCCAGCATGATCTGGCTACCGATCAGCGAGCAGATAATACCGGTGACAAAACCTGCCAGCACGACTTTGCGCGCTGCACCGACGCCGTAGACGCGGTTCATCACATCGGTGACCAGAAAGGCCAGCGGATAGGTGAAAGCACCCCAGGTCAAAAGACCGTCAAGGATGATGAATTGAACAAGTATATTCGAGGCCACGACGATGGCAGCCATGGCAATAATGCCGGGAAGGTGGGTACGTGTCATATTTATATGCCCGTTTTTGACAAGGTTGCGGCGACTTGGCCGGTCCGACTGGACAGGCAGAAGGTGCTGCTAACCTTTTGTCCGCAGTTAGGCAAGTCATTCCGTCAGGGTATATTCCACCAGTTCGGTGCGTTGAAAGAACATGAAATTGTCATCCGATATCATCGTGGCGCGCAAACGGCCGGTTTTGTCGCGCCATATAGACAGGCCTTCCAGATTGTCGTGGGTGCCGTGTGTTGTTTCCAGCAGGGTGTATTCGCGCAAAGCAGCTGTTTCGGTGAAATCCCAGCGGCGTAGTCGGGTGCGAAAGCCGAACACGCCGAATGCGCGCTCTAGTAAATAGAACCGGCCATCGGGTCCAAAATCCGCAGCTACGGGGCGAAATTTCCCCTTCGCAGCTAGCGAGAATGGATTTGTCCATTTGCCATCTTCCCAGCGGTAGACTGGGAGTTGCCCGCTGTCATCGAGATCGTTTTCGGGCAATGTGTAAAGTCGCCCGTCCTGATCAATGGCAAGCGCTTCGAGCGATCTATTAAGGGGCATTGCGCGAAACGCCATTGGGCGGTGCAGCGGAGTAGCCGCGCTGCCTGCCGCAGCATAGTGGGACACGCGGTGCAAGCCTTCGAACGAAATGTATATCGAGCCGTCCGGCGCAATGGCGATACCTTCGGTATCAGCGAGTTTTCTGCTAAGTCGCGCACCTGTGCCTGATTTTAGGTGAAGGGGCTTGTCCGGAATGATGGCGATGACCTTGCCATCTTTGCGTTTGATCTGTGCCTTCAGGATTTTGGCGCGGTCGTTGATGACGGTCATGCTCAGACCATCTGATGACACTTCAAGGCCAGAAAACCCGCCAAACCATTTCTTGTCTAGTTCCCAGCGGAAACTGCCCAGATACTCAGCCTTTGGCCCATCGGCCAGCGCAGACGTGCAGACAAGGATCAGCGTGGCTAGTTGGACTGCAAAACTGCGGCGCATTGTTTGGGCAGATCAGCCAGCACATATTCGCGCCGGGGTTTCGGTTTGGGTGCGTTCGGGTCAGCCTTTTTCGGGGGAGGAGGGTTCAGGATGTCATCCACCCATTTTTGCGCATCCGCGCAACCATCGCCCGCAGGAGGAGCGGCCTGATTTTCACAACCTTTCAATCCCCTGGGGCATTTCAACCGAACGTGAAAATGATAGTGATGTCCCCACCAAGGTCTGATTTTTCGCAGCCATTTGCGATTGCCCTTTTCGTCATTGCACATCTGTACCTTGGCGCCGGGAAACACGAAAATACGGGCAACGCGTTTGTCCTTGGCCGCTTCGCGCAAAATACGGTGATGTGCCCGGGACCAGTTGTCATTGACATAGGCGCCTTTCGCCCTGCGCATAGAAATGGAAGAAATGCTCTCGCGTTGTTTTACACTTAAGTTCAGGCGCGAGGTGGGCAACATCCAGATATCGGCATCCAGCCCGATTTGATGACTGCGATGCCCCGATAACATTGGCCCACCTCGCGGCTGGCTGATGTCCCCAATATAAAGCCCTCGCCACCCCGGTTGTTTTGCCGCAAATGCGCTTAAGTCACCGATGAAATCGATCATCTGCGGGTTGCCCCAATTGCGGTTTCGCGACAATCGCATCGCTTGCCATGTCGAACCGGTTTCGGGCAACTGCACCGCTCCGGCGACGCAGCCTTTGGCATAGCTGCCATAAGAGCGCGCCTTTTGGTGTGATCCCGTGGCCTTTGCGCCAAATAACTGTTTGGCCAAAGCCTCGGCGCTGGCAGGAGTACCAAATAGGCCAATCGAAAAAAGTAAACATACAAGTAGGCGCAGTGTGGTCATTCAGCGTGGTCTCCGTGCGGTTTGACCCAGATTAGCAACACAATACCGATGGCGAACAGTACAATCAGTGGTGATGCGCCAAGGCGCTGACTTCCGCTTATGTCGGTTGAGATGGCGATTAGGGCCGGGGCCAAAAATGATGTGGCCTTGCCGGACAGCGCATAGAGGCCGAACGCTTCGGTCATACGATCGGGATTGCCCTGCCGGGTCAGCATATTGCGGCTGGTCGATTGCACGGCCCCTCCTGCGGCTCCGATCAAAATGCCCGCAACATAAAACAGCGTGTCGGGCAGCGATGATCCGGGTTCAAGGGGAATACCAAATACCGATGTGGGTGATAGTGACACGATCAAAGCAGCCGTACCTATCAGTACGACGCAACACACTATTATGACAGGTTTGGGGCCAAAGGCCCGGTCGGCATACCCACCGATCCATGCGAAAATCGCGCCACTGATGGCGGCGATGATACCAAAAATCCCGATTTCCATAATCGACCATTTCAATACACCAAGTGCATAGATACCTCCGAACGTGTACATGCCGTTCAGAGCATCACGATAGAACATTGACGATGTGAGGTAAGCCAACAGTGACGGATGTCGGGGCAATTCGGATATGGTGCGCATCAACTCTCTGAGACCATCACCAATTTTGGACACAGTTGTTTTGGGCACGTCATGCACCCACAAGAAGAATGGGATCATGAACACCGCATACCAGATGGCCACAAATGGCCCCACAATGCGCGTATCTGCACCTGTGTCTGGGTCCAGACCAAATAACGACGCAATTCCGGCCATCGTCAGCCCGTTGCTGCCAGCCTGAAACAGCATCAACATGATGATGAGCGCCAGCACACCGCCGACATAGCCCCACGCCCAGCCTGACCCGGATATTCGGCCCAATTCTTCGCGTGGGCCCATTGTCGGTAAATACGAGTTGGTGAAAATGGTGGCAAATTCCATGCCAATCAAACCTAGGCCAAAGAAGATCAACGCCGAGAGTGCCGAGAATGATTCAGGTGCGGACCACCAAGTGCCATAAGCACCAACTACATACAGCAAGGAAAATATCCATATCCACGGTTTCAGCTTACCAGTACTGTCTGCTACCGCGCCCAGGATTGGTGCCAGAATCGCTATGATGATGCCGGTTGCCGTTAAACCGTAGCCCCACACCGCCTGCGCCTGAGCATTAGCCGCATTCTCTGTCATGCCGCCCGCCATAAAATGCGCGGCAGCAGTCTGGGCAAAATAGGGTCCAAAAATAAAGGTAAGCATCAACGTGTTATAAGGTTGGCTTGCCCAATCAAAGAAATACCAACCCCAAGTACGCTTGCGCGTAGAAATACCTGCCATGCCCGTCCCCGTTGTTATTCAGGCGATATGACAGTCAAATGTATGTTTAGGCAAGCGTGTCCTGCATCGGCGGCCAAGGGCGCGCGGCCTCGGCTGTGCTCCAGCTGGTGACCCAATCAGGCATTGGCAATGGCGTTGCATCGCCATATCCCATCGCCGTAATTGCGTGGACTGGGGCAACAATGCCGTTCTTGTCCGTCACAGCGGCCCGCATGACCACATGGCTGGCGCATTGTCCGTCGCGTTTCCACATGGACTGTTCAAGGTACAGGAATTTGTCATCCCAACACAGAATTTTGCTGCGCATTTCAAACTTTTCAAAGCCTCGAATACGTTGACGGTAGCGCGTGGTGCCACCTGCCATTGTCATGCTCCACTTATTCTTGTGCAGTGCCTTAAATAAACCTACGCGCTGGGCCGACATGAACCGGCCCAAATCATAAAGCGTCAATGTGCGGCCGTTGTTCAACTCCATCATCATGTCCAAATCCCACGGCCAGCACCGGTGGTACGATATATGGGTATCGGTCAGCCCAATAGATGGCTGGCGAATGGCGATAACCATATCTTTAACAAGTCTGACAAACGGGAACATCTGGGATCTCCTTGGTTGCTATACAAATGGCCCTCGTTTGATTGACGTCAACGGCAACCTTGCGGCAACCTTGCGGCAACTTGTCGATAGACTTGCCCTTTGGCATCACTGCGCTTAGGTCATTGGAAGTCTAAAAAGGGAAATCCAGATGCAGTCGCTGTTCGAAATATTGATGCTGATCCTTAACATTCTTTGGTTCTTTATCATTGCTCATGTCATCATGAGCTGGCTGATCAACTTTCAGATCCTGAACCTGCGCCAGCAATTGGTTGCGCAGATCTGGTACATGCTGAACAAGATTTTGGAACCCATCTATGGGCCGGTACGCCGAGTGTTGCCGCAAATGCAGGGTATCGATCTGGCACCGCTTGTTGTCTTGTTAGGTGTTTTCGCTGCGAGGATCATTTTGGTGAATAATATAGCGGCGTTCTACTAGGCGCTGGCACAGGTCTATTTTGAGTATTTGTGACGAGAAGAATTTGGGGCTTGTGCCCCTTGTTCACCGAATCTTAGTGTGTGAATGTGCGGGATAAGAGCAGTTAGATAATAATGTGAATGAGGCCCCCGGTATGACTGGCGCTGCACCGCTTTTGCGCGATGTTTTTGGATTCGATGCGTTTCGCCCCGGTCAGGAAGAAATTGTTGATGCGGTTGCCCAAGGGCAGAACGTGTTGGCGATCATGCCGACGGGTGGCGGCAAATCTCTGTGTTTCCAGCTTCCTGCGTTGATGCGCGAAGGGGTGACGGTGGTAATTTCGCCGCTGATAGCGCTGATGCGTGATCAGGTGCGCGCCCTGCAAGAAGCCGGTGTTTGTGCCGGTTCGCTGACATCAGGCAATACCCCCGAAGAGATTGATGCTGTGTGGGAGGCGTTAGAGGCGGGGCAGTTAAAATTGCTTTATATGGCACCGGAGCGGCTTGCGGCCGGGTCGGCCATGGGCATGTTGCGCCGTATCAATGTCAGCCTGATCGCAGTGGACGAAGCGCATTGTGTCAGTCAATGGGGCCATGATTTCAGGCCTGATTATTTGCGCATCGGGGCCCTGCGTAAGGCGCTGGATGTCCCTTTGGCAGCGTTTACCGCTACTGCAGATTCCGAAACCCGCGAAGAGATTGTTGAAAAGTTGTTTGATGGCGAACAACCCTGCAACTTTTTGCATGGCTTTGATCGGCCAAACATTCATCTGGCCTTTGCCACCAAAGATTCGCCACGCCGCCAGATTCTGGATTTTGCGGCGACCCGTAAAGGGCAGGCGGGGATTGTATATTGCGGCACCCGCGCCAAGACAGAAGCGCTTGCCACGGGGTTGCGCGAGGCCGGGCACAGTGCGTGCCATTATCATGGCGGGATGGAGGCCGAAGATCGGCGCATCGTTGAAACCCGCTTTGCGCGTGAGGACGGGCTAATCGTGGTGGCAACGGTTGCCTTTGGTATGGGGATCGACAAGCCCGATATCCGTTGGGTCGCGCACGCAGATCTGCCCAAGAGTATTGAAAGCTACTATCAGGAAATTGGCCGCGCTGGGCGGGATGGTGCACCTGCGGAAACGTTAACCTTGTTTGGTCCAGAGGATATTCGTCTGCGACGCACCCAGATCGACGAAGGGCTGGCCCCGTCAGAGCGTCGTTTGGCGGATCATGCGCGCCTGAACGCGTTGCTGGGTTTAGCCGAGGCCCTTAAATGCCGACGCATCAACTTGCTTGGGTATTTCGGCGAAAAGGCTGAACCCTGTGGCCATTGCGATCTGTGCGATACGCCTCCGGATGTGTTTGATGCAACGACGGCTGTGCGCAAAGCATTGTCGGCTATTCTGCGTACGGAGGAATGGTTCGGCGCCGGGCATCTGATCGACATTCTGGTCGGCAACGAAACCGACAAGGTCATTGCGCGGCGACATAATCAACTGCCGACTTTTGGCGTTGGAACGGAATATGACAAACGCCAGTGGCAAGCGGTGTTCCGACAGATGATGGGGCATGATTTGATCAGGCCCGATCCGGAACGTCATGGAGCATTGCGCATGACCGACGCTGCGCGCCCCATTTTGCGCGACGAGGCCAGTATCACGTTGCGTCGTGACACGATCCGCAAAGCGGCGGGCCGCAGACCCGCAGTTAAGGCTCTGGTTTCGGATGAGGATGCACCGCTGCTGTCGGCCCTTAAGGCCAAGCGTCGTGCGCTGGCTGAAACCGCGCGTGTGCCTGCCTATGTGATTTTCACCGACCGCACGCTGATTGAAATGGCTGAAACCCGACCGGTTGATCTGGACGGCATGGCGAGGATCAGCGGTGTTGGCGCGAAAAAACTGGAACGTTATGGTGCAATGTTCCTTGAGATCATCAATGGTGCGATTGACGCAGTACATCCGGTGCGGCGCAAATTGGCTGGGCGAGACTCTGGCAACGTTTATGATCAACTTCTTGAGGTGCAGGGCACGCTGGCGCGCGGTGAAGGTGGTGTTGAAAAGCCGCTTAGCTGTTCGGCATCGCAGTTGGCGCGCGTGGCGCAGATGCGGCCGAATGATACGCGCGGCATTGAGAACGTTTTAGGCGAGCGTCGGGCCGAGCGATTTGGAGCTGCCTTTCTGGACGTTTTACGCGCGGCCAGTTAGGTCATCGGGGGAAAATAGGGGGATGTCATGCTGGTTGTGATTTCACCAGCCAAACGGCTGGACTGGACAGAGCGAAACATTGAAGAAACCACGCCAGACTTTCTGGACGATGCGGTGCGTCTTGCCAAAACTGCGCGTAATCTAACGTTGCAGGATCTGAAAAAACTGATGAGTCTCAGTCCTGACCTGGCGCGTTTGAATCGTGACAGGTTTCGGGTGTTCTCGGATGTGCCGTCGACAGATGTGACCCGTCCCGCCGCGCTTGCATTCGCTGGCGATACCTATCTTGGGCTTGAGGCCACGTCGCTGGATGCAGAAGAGATGGCCTGGGCGCAGGATCATTTACGCATATTATCAGGACTTTATGGGGTATTGCGCCCTTTGGATGCGATTCAGGCGTACCGATTGGAAATGGGCAGCCGGTTGAAAACCCGCCGGGGAAAATCGCTGTATGACTATTGGCGCGATCAATTGTCCATAGCATTGAATGCGCAGGCCGAGAGGGTTGGCACGGACGTTTTGGTGAACTGTGCCAGTCAGGAATACTTTGGGGCCGTTGCGCCTAAATCGCTGAAATTGCGAGTAGTGACACCGGTGTTCAAAGAGGACAAAGGCAATGAGCCAGTGATTGTCAGTTTCTTCGCGAAACGGGCGCGCGGGGCGATGGCACGATTTATTGTGCAGAACCGATTGAGCGACCCCGCGGATTTGACCGATTTTGATTCGGGGGGCTATGCCTATAACGCTGACATGTCCGAAGTGGATCGCCCGGTGTTTGTGCGCCCCTACGGGTTGGCCGCTGACGGATCGTAAGCAACCAGTTCAACGGTGTTTCCCTCAGGGTCTTTGGTGAATATTCCGCGCCATCCGATCCAGTCAAAATGCTCAATGGTATAGGTCTGACCGATTTTTTCGTACCATTTCATCACCGCGTCCTGTTCGCCATATGGCAAAGATAGTGCAATGTGATGCAATGAGGAATTGACGCCTGTGACAGGCGGATTTGGATCATGAAACAGGGCCAGAACACTGGTATGCCCTGCGAAACCCTCGCCAATTTTGAAAAACGTGATGGTATTGGTGTTCCGGTCTGCCAGACGCTCTAGTCCGATTGTGTTTTCATAGAAATCTATCATCGCGGCCATGTTGGCGCAGCGTATCGCGATTTCACCCAGGGCGCGGGGGCGGAAGCCTTTTTCATAAGTCATATGGTAGCGTAGGGGTTTTGTCGCCAATCGGAAACTTCTAAACCGAAATGGTTCTCAAATCTTGTCAGTTTTCTAATGGCATAATCGGTTGTGCCTCATCTGGACTGTGCTTTTGGATGCGGTCGTGAATGGCTGCTTTGCGTAGGGGTTTGGTCATGTAGTAATCCAGCCCAGCGGCGAGTATTGCATCGGAATCTCCGTCCATTGCATGCGCAGTCAGAGCGATTATCGGGACATGCCCGCCCTGAACGGCCTCTAGTTTTCGGATTTCACCCGTCGCCTCTTTGCCGTCCATTTTCGGCATAGAGATGTCCATGAATATCATATCGGGTTGGAATTCAGTAAAGGCTTCAACTGCTTCGATACCATTATTGGCAAACTGAATCTCAATGTTGAGGGCTTTGACCATTTTACGAAAGACCAATTGGTTTGTCTTGTTATCTTCTGCCGCAAGAACGCGCATCAGGCGCGGCTGATCCACCTGTTTGGGCAATTCCGGTTGTGCAGCGGGTATGCTGTCATCTGCAAAAGGTTCAGGAACTATCTTTTCTTCCGGCGCGCGTGTGTTTTGTCTTTTTAAGTCGATCAGACGGGCGAACAACTCACTGCGTGAAACCGGCTTTTGCAGGACCGCATGCAAATGTTGACGTGCAGGGTCATTCTGCGCAAATCCGGGATTGGAGCTGAGCAATAGCACAGGAAGATCCGGTGATTTGCGGTATCGAATTGCCTCGGCTAGTTCGAATCCATCCATGTCGGGCATGGTGTGTTCCGTAATCACAAGGTCAATGCCGTCGTGCATCGTCTCCAGCGCCTCGACGCCTGAAGAGCAAAGGGTAACAGTCGCCCCGAGCTGCTCTAGTTGCTTTTCCAATATGGTACGATTGAGCGATTGGCTCCCGACAACCAACACCCGTTGCAGGCCATCGGGCAGGGCGGGAGGTTCCGCTTCGGTGCCATCGGCCTTGGCCATGGTGACCTTAAAGCCAAAGACCGAACCTTTGCCCTCTTCACTGTCGACCCAAACTGAACCACCCATCATTCCGATCAGCCGACGCGAAATCGCAAGACCCAGGCCTGTGCCCTCGAATTGTCGGTTGCGATCGTCTTCAACCTGATTGAACTCACCAAAAATATGTTCGACCTTGTCGGTCGGAATGCCGATTCCCGTGTCTTCTATGGTGATGTGAATGTTAAAGTCATCGCCCCGATCCTGCAGGCCTGTGACCCGGATCAGGACATGGCCAGAGCTGGTAAACTTGATGGCGTTGCCCACCAGATTGGTCAGAACCTGACGCATCCGGCCCGGATCGCCCACAAAACGCGTTGGCAGGAACAGGTCGAAATCGACCAGAATATCCAGCCCTTTGTCGCGTGCCGTAGGTTGTAACAGCATAACAACTTCGTGAATACAACGTTCAAGATCAAATGGTTCCGGGTGAAGTATCAGCTTCTCGGCCTCGATTTTTGAATAATCCAGCACGTCGTTGATGATCACCAACAACGCTTCTCCGGAATTCTTGATCGTATTCACATAAAGCTGTTGTTCTTCGTCCAGCTCACTGTCGGTGAGCAACTCGGCCATCCCCACAACACCGTTCATCGGAGTGCGAATTTCATGGCTCATGTTCGCCAGAAACGCCGATTTTGCCCGATTTGCGGCCTCGGCTTTTTGTCGTGACGCCTTCAGTTCTGCCTCGTAACGCACCGTGGCTGTTATGTTCAGGGCAAGGCTAACAGTATCACCACCATGGCCACGCTGGTCGATCAGTTTTAAGTATTGATCGTTCCACAATCGGATGACGATATGCTCGGGCGAAGGTGATTTCCAACGTTCGGTCATCATGGCGCGCCAATCTGCGGGTGCTAATTTTTCTGTGTTGACGATGCCTTCGTCGGTCAACAGTTGCAGAATACGTGCATAGGGCACGCCCGGTAACACCTCTTCGAGGTCATCAAATATACCCAGATAGGCAGTATTTGCCCCGATCATGGTGCCATCGACATCGTAAAAGGCAAAGCCATCCTGAATTGTCTGGATAGAATGCCACAACCGGCGTTCAGCGATTTCGATTTTTTCATGGGCGACCGTCAAGTCCGATTTGACCTTTTCGTTCTCGTCGCGAACGGTGGCAACCTCGGCCTGCGTTTCGCCGATTTGCCGGGTCAGTGCCAGTGCATGTCGACCCAGTTTGCGATTGGCAGCCGAAAGCTCAGACTGTTTGAGTTCCAACAGCCTTTCAGCACCAAGTCGTGCGCGCCGTTCATCGGCGAGTTTATTGGCAAGGCTCATCCCTGCTGGCTCCGGTTATTTTGCACCCCATAATCGGCTGTGCTTCGTCCAACATCGGCGAATTCGGTGAATAAGTGCTTAAGGAAGTCGCAAGTCGGGAATCGTTGCCAAGTCCACAATGCCTGTGCGACCTTGGTGCCAAAGTAGGAGGGCACCATGTTACGAGTTGGTTTGGCAGTGGTTTTTTGGGCAGTTTCTGTCTTGGGTGTTTGGGCGCAGAACGCGGTTCCTGAATTCAGGTATCTCGCAACACGCGACATGGATTTTTACGGGGCCGATCTGGACCCGCTATTTGACACAGATTTCAAGTCTTGCGTGCGGGCCTGCACCAGTAATTCCGCCTGCGAGGCCTTTACTTTCAATACCCAGTCAAACGCCTGTTTTCCGAAACGCGCGATTAGTGATCAAACGCCGTATGTGGGCGCTTTTTCAGCGATCAAAATCCCGACAGATGCAAACCTGCGCAAAACTGCGACTGCGCTGTCCGCTGATCTGAATTTCCTTAGCAAGGATGATCTGAAACTGGCCACTGACTCGGCGCGTACGCTTGGCTTGCACCATCCTGCAGGCGATCAGAACCTTGAAACGGCAATCGAAAACGCAGATGCGCGCGCTGCCGCCGGGTCCAGAACGCAGGCTATGGGCTGGACCGGGATAGCGGTTTCGCTGACAGACCGGTCGGATTTGTGGACAGAATATGCACGTCGTTTATTACTGATCCGCTCCGAAAAAAGCAGTGATCAGCGTAAATACGGAAACCGTGCCGTTTCGGCGGCCATTAATGGTTATCTACGCGGCGCAAATACCGCAGCGCGCGCTTCGGCACTGTTGGTTTTGTCTGACGCACTGGAACGGGTAGGGCGTGGGCGTGATATGATTCCGGCTTTGCGACTGGCGTATAAACTACAACAGCGCGAAGACATCAAAGTCTCGCTGGCAAAGGCGATCGGCGAATATGGCTTTCACATTCTTGACAGTACTGTTGAAGCAGATTCCGCAGCTCCCCGTATCTGCGTTGAATTCTCGGAGCGCCTGTCCAAAGCCGGAGTAGATTATGAGCCGTTTGTGCAATTGCCAGACACCGGTTTGGTGGTGCAGGCAAATGGGTATCAGCTTTGCATCGATGGGGTGAAACACGGCACTCGTTATCGGTTCACGCTGCGCGAAGGCCTGCCAGCAGCAAACGGAGAGACGCTGCACAAGGATATCGAAATTACTCAATATGTGCGCGACCGATCACCCAGCGTTAAGTTCCCAGGGCGCTCTTACGTGCTGCCGAAATCCGCGGATGCGGCGTTACCAGTAGAAACGGTTAATGTAAGCACAATTAATTTACGTCTGCGAAAAGTAAGCGACCGTAATTTGTTACGTGCAGTGCAGGATGGCTATTTCGGGCGTCCTCTGTCCTATTGGGAAGATGAGCAATTCGCCAGCGACATCGCCGACGAAATCTGGGTTGGCACGGCCGAAGTTTCGACCGAATTGAACCGTGACATGACAACCCGCCTATCGATGGCCGAGGCGATTGCCGGGCAATCTCCGGGGATCTATGCGCTAAGTGCTGAGGTTCCTGGCGCTGATCCTTATGATAACCCGGGGGCAACCCAGTGGTTCGTGTTGTCCAATCTGGGCATCAGCACGATGTCTGGAATCGATGGGTTGCATACGCAGGTGCGCGGGTTGTCTGATGCCTTGCCGCGCGACGGTGTTAAGCTGACATTGCTGTCCCGTGCCAATGCGGTGCTTGGGCGGACTGTGACGGACGAAACTGGTTATGCGTTGTTTGAACCGGGTTTGACACGCGGCACCGGGGCGGCGGCACCGGCGATGGTTCTGGCCGAATTGGGCGACGATGATATTGCGTTTCTGTCGCTGACGGACCCGGCCTTTGATCTATCTGATCGCGGCGTCGAAGGACACGCGCCTGCCGGGCCCGTGGATGTATTCCTGACCACAGATCGCGGTGCTTATCGCGCCGGAGAGGTTATTCGCGCAACGGTCTTGGCACGCGATAATAAGGTAGCGGCCATCGAGGGCCTGCCGCTTATTGCGATCCTCAGTCGACCCGACGGCATAGAATACAGTCGCCGCATTTCAGACGGCGGCAAGGCGGGCGGGCATGTGTTCGCTTTGCCAGTTGGACCCAGTGCGCCGCGCGGCACATGGAGGCTTGATATCAAATCGGATCCGGATGCACCGGCATTGGCCAGCCAGACCGTATTGGTCGAGGATTTTCTACCTGAACGCATCGATTTTGACCTTGCCTTGCCCGACGCGCCATTACGCCCGGGTGACACGCCGCCGTTGTCGATTGACGCGCGTTATTTATTCGGTGCCCCGGGGTCTGATCTGAGCATCGAGGGGCAGGTGATTTTGCGCAGCGCGAGTTCCGTAGCCGCATGGCCGGGGTATCAATTTGGTCGCTATGACGTTCGCACATCGGCTCAGAGCAGCTATTTTGGCGGCGAACGAACGGATGCCGATGGTTTGGCGATCATCCCACTGGAATTGCCGGAAACCGACGCCGTTGGGCAGCCTCTGGAAGCGATAGTTATCGCGCGCCTCGCAGATGGGTCCGCACGTCCGGTGGAACGTCGCCTGACAGCGCCTGTGCGTCCGGGCACGCCAGTCATTGGGATCAAGCCGATGTTTGACGACGTTGTTGCCGAGGGCAGCGAAGCCGACTTTCAGATCATCGGGCTATCCCCCGATTTGGAACCGCTTGCAATGCAGGTTCGCTGGACGCTGAACCGGGTGGAAACTCGGTATCAATGGTATCAGCAATACGGCAACTGGAATTGGGAACCGATAACCCGGCGCACGCGTGTAGTGACAGGAATCGCTGAAATTGGCGATATCCCGTTGGCGTTGTCTGAAGCTGTTGATTGGGGTGAGTACGAACTGGTGGTAGAGCGAACTGATGGCACCTATGCCGCTGCTTCGATAGATTTTTACGCGGGTTGGTACAGAGCGGCAGACGCGTCAACCACACCGGACAGGTTGGAAATGTCATTGGACAAACCCAGTTATCTACCCGGTGACACCGCGGTATTGCGCATCGTTCCGCGAGCAGCGGGCACTGCGATGATTTCGGTGATGTCCAATCACCTGATAAAGCGCCACGCAATTGAGGTCGAGGCAGGGCAGTCGCAAATACCGCTGCAAGTGACTGAAGAATGGGGCATTGGCGCCTATGTGACCGCTACCGTGATCCAACCAATGGACGTGGTTGCCGCGCAAAACCCTGTGCGCTCGATTGGGGTAAGTTATGCACTGGTTGAACCCGGAAACAAATCGTTGTCGGTGTCTATTGATACGCCAGAGGTTGCCCAACCGCGCCAGACCCAACGCGTTCGGGTGTCAGTTGAAGGGGCAGCAGAGGGCGATCAAGTTTGGCTGACTTTGGCGGCAGTTGATCTAGGCATTCTGAACCTGACAGGTTTTGAAGGGCCAGACCCCAAGGCGTATTATTTTGGCCAGCGTCGGTTGGGCGTGGAAATGCGCGACGTTTATGGCCGCCTGATTGATGGCATGAACGGCGCGATGGGGGTTGTTCGCTCTGGTGGTGACAATTCATCCGGCATGCGCATGCAGTCGCCTCCGCCTACCCAGGACCTGATGGCCGCCTTTAGCGGTCCGGTACTGGCTGGTGACAATGGTGAAGCGTTTGTAAATATCGACCTACCTGCGTTCAACGGCACAGTCCGGCTAAATGCCGTGGTTTGGTCTGATGTGGCGGTGGGACAAGCCGAAGCTGACATGCTGGTTCGTGACCCGGTGGTTGTTACCGCCAGCGTGCCGCGCTTTCTTGCCCCCGGTGACAGCAGCCGCATCCGACTGGAAGCGGTACATGCGGATGGTCCGTCCGGGCAGATGAATTTGGCGTTGTTCCAATCGGGATCGAATCTGGAATTGGGAACAGATCCGGGTGCTTTTACTCTGACCGAGGGCGGCAAAGCTGTGTTCGAAGTGCCCGTCACTGCGCGGGTTGTGGGTGATCCAAGCTTCGACGTGGTTCTGACCACACCAGACGGTCGTGAATTACGTCAAACTCTGATCCTGCCAGTCCGTGCCAATGATCCCATGGTGGCTCAAACAAGGCGGTTCTCGCTGGGTGTTGGCGATACGTTCCAGTTTAGCGACGATGTGTTTGCCGATTTGCGCGCAGGTACCGGGCGGGCGATCTTGTCTGCTGGTCCCCTGGCCAAATTTGACGCGCCGGGACTTTTAACCATGCTGGACAGATACCCTTATGGCTGTACGGAACAGGTCACTTCAGGCGCTTTGCCGTTGCTCTATATGTCAGCAGTGGCGCAGGCCAGCGGGCTTGGCGACGGGCAACAGGT
>PIVL01000328.1 GCA_003354145.1 Paracoccaceae bacterium | reverse complement strand
TTGCGCGCGGCCCTTGCGCATATTGATCGGGATCGTCTGGTTGTCGCGCCCGATTGCGGACTGGGACTGCTACCTGCAGAACTCGCAGAGGCGAAACTGACTGTCATGTGTCAGGCGGCAGCACGCATTTGAAATGCTCTGCTTTATCAATCGGGTATCCGCTTTCACCAGTGGATCAGGTATTAAACAAGAAATGCAGCACGTCGCCGTCTTTGACCAGATAGGTCTTGCCTTCAGACCGCATCTTACCTGCTTCTTTGGCTGGTTGCTCACCGCCCAATTCGACAAAATCTGGAAATGCGATGGTCTCGGCGCGAATAAATCCCCGCTCAAAATCACCGTGAATCACACCAGCCGCCTGAGGGGCCAAAGTACCCTGAGGGATCGTCCAAGCGCGCGCCTCTTTTGGGCCAACAGTGAAATAGGTCTCAAGATGCAGCAATTCGTATCCAGCGCGGATCAAGCGATCCAGACCCGCTTCGGACAAACCCATTTCCTCAAGGAACATCAGCGCCTCGTCCAGCTCCAACTGGCTGATCTCTTCCTCGATCTGGGCCGAAATAACCACATGCGCGTTGCCTTGGGATGCGGCCATTTCAGCGACCTGTGCTGAATATTCATTGCCCTCGGATGCATCATCTTCGCCAACATTACAGACAAAAAGAACAGGTTTTGAAGTCAAAAGCTGCAGCATTTTCCATGCCTTGGCGTCCTCTTCGTCAACGGAAACCATTCGCGCAGGCTTACCGTCTTCGAGCATAGCAAGTGCGTCTTTAAGCAGACGTTCCTGTTGCACGGCCTCTTTATCACCACCTCGAACCTTACGCACCAAACCTTGCATGCGCTTTTCGATGCTTTCGATATCCGCCAGCATGAGTTCGGTTTCAATGGTTTCCGCGTCCGATACCGGATCAACGCGGCCTTCGACATGGGTGACGTTACCGTCCTCAAAGCAGCGCAGCACATGGGCGATGGCATCAACCTCACGGATGGTCGCCAGGAACTGATTGCCCAGCCCTTCGCCGCGGGACGCGCCTTTGACCAGACCGGCAATATCGACAAATGTCATCCGGGTTGGGATGATCTGTTTTGATTTGGCAATTTCGGCCAACTGGTCCAGGCGCGCGTCCGGCACGCCAACCTCGCCCACGTTGGGCTCGATCGTGCAGAACGGAAAATTCGCCGCCTGCGCAGCAGCGGTTTTGGTCAGTGCGTTGAACAATGTGGATTTGCCGACATTCGGCAGACCCACGATTCCCATTTTGAAACCCATGATGGCCCCCGAATTCAGTGTCGCGCGCTTGATAGTGACAGCGCGCGCCGGGCGCAAGTCACCCTGCCTAGGTTTTCAGATGCATCCCTGCGTCTACCAGCAGGGTTTCGCCCGTCACATGGCGTGATGCGTCCGAGACAAAGAACAAAGCCGAATCGGCAATATCATCTGGTCCTGATGCAACGCCCAGCGCCGTTGCGCCTTTGACGAATTCCAAAGTCTGGGCATAGGTCTCATCATCCATCGCATCTTTGAACCAGCGAGTGCCGATAAACCCCGGACAGATGGCATTGATCCGGATTTGCGGAGCAAGGGCGCGTGCCAATGCCAATGTCATGTTGTTAAGTGCTGCCTTTGTTGCGGCATAGGCCACCGACGACGCGATCGCGTTAACCCCAGCAATGGATGAGGTGTTAAGCACCGCACTGGCGCGTTCGGTTTGGTCAAACGCTGCAATCAACAGCGGTTTGGTCGCCTGTAGCATCAGAAAGGGACCAACGACATTGACCTCGTAGGTATCCATGAAATCCTCTTTGCTCAGCGCGTCCAGATCAGAATGATCCCGCGCTTGCCTGGTTATCCCCGCGTTGTTCATCAGGATATCAAGCCGCCCATGCGTCGCCGCCGCGTTCGCCAACACCCGACAATCTGCCGGGTCTGCGACGTTTGCCTTGACCAGTTGCACTTGCGCACCCGCTGTTCGGCACAGATCAGCGGTCTCTTCGGCCTCGGCAACCGAACGGGAATAGTTTACGATCACATTCGCGCCACGCTCGGCTAGTTTTATCACCATAGAGCGTCCCAACCCGGTGGCTGATCCCGTTACCAAGGCAATACGTCCGTCCAGATCATCTGTCATTTTACATCTCCCAAGGGTGTTTTCGCGGCCTGCGCAATCAAACTGTAAATCCACAGGGGCGGAAACCCCAAACCGGCATTGATTTTTCCCCAGTGTTTTGGCATGGCAGTCAGGATAATAAGGAATGCTCATCATGACCCGCATAGACGCCAAATTCGCTGACCTCAAAGCCAGGGGGAAAAAGGCATTTGTATCATATGTGATGGCGGGCGATCCTGATTTCGATACGTCGCTTGAGATTGTCAAAGGTTTGCCTGCTGCCGGGGTCGACATTATCGAGCTGGGCCTGCCGTTTACAGACCCAATGGCTGATGGCCCGACGATCCAACTGGCAGGGCAGCGCGCCCTTGATATCGGTATGACACTGGACAAAACACTGGCAATGGCCGCAGCGTTTCGCGAAACTGATGACACCACGCCGATTGTGTTGATGGGTTATTACAACCCGATCTACAGCCGGGGCGTGGATAAATTTCTGGTACAAGCCAAAGCCGCAGGCATTGATGGGCTGATTATCGTCGATCTGCCACCCGAAGAAGACGACGAACTGTGTATCCCGGCGCAGGCTGCCGGGCTGAACTTTATCCGACTGGCCACGCCTACGACGGATGACAAACGACTGCCCCGCGTGCTGCAAAACACGTCCGGTTTTGTCTACTATGTGTCAGTCACCGGCATCACAGGTGCCGCCGAAGCTGACGCAGATGACGTTGGCCCCGAGGTTGCCCGGATCAAATCCCGAACCGATCTGCCGGTGATTGTTGGCTTTGGCATCAACACTCCGGCCAAATCCCGTGCCATTGCTGGTGTCGCCGATGGGGCTGTTGTCGGCTCGGCCATTGTTGCGATGATCGGTGCAGGCAAACCGGTGAGCGAGGTATTGGCCTTTGTTAAAACGCTGTCAGATGGGGCGCATTCGATTTAGCATCGCTTATGCGTAGGTCCAACAAGGCGAGGCGATGGCTTTGCGGCGGGACAGTGTTAATTCAAATCTCCATTTAAACTACATCCCCATATTTGGCGCGATTTCACACCTTTACAGGAAAAATTGTCCATTGAGACTTATGCCGTGCATTGGTAAACAAACCTGACCAACTAAAATGAGGCCCGGCCATGCCCGTCATCACCAATATTGACGATCTGAAACGCATCTACGAACGCCGTGTGCCGCGCATGTTCTTTGACTATGCAGAAAGCGGAAGCTGGACCGAGCAAACCTTTCGGGAAAACTGTACGGACTTTGACCAGATTCGCCTGCGCCAAAGGGTGGCCGTGGACATGACCGGGCGCAGTGTCGCGGGAAAAATGATTGGCGAAGACGTTGCGATGCCGGTGGCGCTTGCTCCGGTAGGAATGACTGGCATGCAACACGCCGATGGCGAGATGAAAGCTGCGCAGGCGGCAGCTGATTTTGGTGTGCCCTTCACCCTGTCCACCATGTCGATCAACTCGATCGAGGACGTGGCGGAACATACAAAAAAGCCGTTCTGGTTTCAGCTTTATGTGATGAACGACACCGATTACACCAGCCGCCTGATCCAGCGCGCCAAGGATGCGGGATGTTCGGCGTTAGTGATTACTCTGGATCTGCAAATTCTGGGACAGCGGCACAAAGATCTCAAGAACGGACTAAGCGCTCCGCCCAAGCTGACCCCGAAAACCATTGCCAACCTAATGACCAAATGGTCATGGGGCATCGAAATGCTTGGTGCCAAACGCCGTGAATTCGGCAATATTGTCGGCCATGTTGAGGGACTTACCGATACCTCATCCCTAAGTGCCTGGACTAACGAGCAGTTCGATCCCACGCTGGACTGGGGCAAGATTAGTAAGCTGATTGAGCAATGGGACGGCAAAGTCATTCTCAAGGGCATTCTGGACGCTGAAGACGCCAAAATGGCCGCTAAACTCGGGGCAGATGCGATCATTGTGTCCAATCATGGTGGCCGTCAGCTGGATGGCGCGTTGTCATCCATCCGCGTGTTGCCTTCGATCCTGGACGCAGTGGGCGACGACATCGAAGTTCACATCGACGGTGGTATCCGGTCGGGTCAGGACGTGCTTAAGGCATTGGCAATGGGCGCAACAGGCACCTACATCGGGCGCAGCTATATCTATGGGCTGGGCGCGATGGGGCAAAAAGGGGTAACCACGGCGCTTGAAGTGATCCGTAAAGAACTGGATATCACAATGGCCTTGTGCGGTGAAAAGGATGTTGCCAATCTGGGACGCCATAATTTGCTTATTCCTCGGGACTTTGAAGGCTGTTGGCAAGACTAGGTCAGGCACGTTAGAATCGGGATATGTTGATTTTCACGCCCCAGTCGCTTGCGTTTATCGCGGTTCCCAAAACTGGCACAACTGCGGTCGAGATGGCGTTGAAACCCAAGGCCGATATCCTTTTTACCAAACACCGAAAACACACGACGGCGCAACGATTTCACCGCAAAATCGCGCCGTTTCTTGAGGAAGCATTCGGTCTACGCCCCGAACGCTTTGCCGTCATGCGCGACCCCGAGGAACAAATTCGCAGCTGGTATCGCTATCGCACACGCCAGCTACGCGACGGAACGGACACGTCGACCGAAGGTATCAGCTTTGATCAGTTTGTACTGGATGTGATCGCAGACGATCCCCCGGCATATGCAGGGATCGGGAGCCAATTGAACATGCTCACCTCTGGGCGCGGCGGTGTTCTGGTCCACCACCTGTTTGCCTATGAGACGCCTATCCAGTTCCGCTCATTTCTGGATGAACGCTTTGGTCAGGAAATTGCATTGAAGCAGAAAAATGT
>PIVL01000689.1 GCA_003354145.1 Paracoccaceae bacterium | reverse complement strand
TTATCACTATGTTCTTTGTGAAACATCTTATATATTATATTATAATATTTTATTGTAATGTTCTGTAATTAGAATCTACTTCACCAGGTCTATCTGTTTCTGGCTTGTCAAAACCTGATTTAAATTGAGCAATTCCTTCGTGATAATCGTGTGGTCCGCCTTGTCGTAAATGAGCAAATGGATTAGGGTGGTTGTATCTATCAGCTGAACTGTCAAGCACTGCTGCAAAATCTTGATTATTTGCAATTCTCGTTTGTCCTCGTTCTTTCATACCTGTTACATCATCTAATCCTAAGGTGTTAGATATCTTATTTACCACTTGGTCATCTAACCACTTCTCAGCTGGATTCTTATATGTTTTTGCATCATAAAACATATTTCTTATCGTGTTGTATTCATTTAACATGTCTTTTGCTTTTTCTTTTCCTAATGGGTCATCATAAGGTGTTGAATATAGTCGTGCCTTGCCTTTGAAGTCTGGATTATTTTTCATCCATTGGTCAATGACGGCACTGCCTTTTGAGTGTCCCACTAAATTCTTCACTTTTTCTGGATTGTCTTTTATGAATTCGTCTAATTGCTTGTATCTGTCCATTTGTGTTACATCATATGTTGTTGGTGCGAGAAGGTCAAGGTTTAAAATTTTCCCAACTAATGGTACACCAAAAGATTGGTAATTCTCTTTCCATTCTTCACCA
Source organism: Paracoccaceae bacterium (assembly GCA_003354145.1). Classification (GTDB taxonomy): domain Bacteria; phylum Pseudomonadota; class Alphaproteobacteria; order Rhodobacterales; family Rhodobacteraceae; genus NORP181. The sequence continues at coordinate 518 of PIVL01000689.1, read as the reverse complement.
AGTAGTCCACCTTTTGTCCCTGAAACGTATAGTGTTCCTTCGTCGTCTAAATGAAGATGATCAGACGATGCATATGCTTTATCTAATCCTGATTCATCTGTTTCAGCTTTCGGATAATGTATAGTTTTATTTTCACTCTTATGAACTTCTCTGAACTGTTTTGTTACATTATTATCAACTCTTTGATTATATATATTAGTTCTAATGTTATTGAATGAATTCTTTTTCTTTTTTCTGTTCAAGTAGTAGTCCATTTTCTATATATTAATATTATTTTATTTTTTGTATTATTATATAAAGTACAAAATGGCGACTGGAAGCATACCGATAAAGAAAGTATATATAGATAGTAGGTTCAAGACAAAGGATAGTAAATCAAACTCTGAATTTAAATATGAATTAGTAGAATCTATACAATTACCTGATAAATGCGTAGCGTTTGTGGACGATGTGATTATACCAGTAAGTTGGTATAATATTGACGAAAATAATAGATATCTATACATACGACGATTTCA
>PIVL01000688.1 GCA_003354145.1 Paracoccaceae bacterium | reverse complement strand
TGTATCAGGAGGTTCTTAAATGAAACTGACGACCCCAATTTATCAACTGAAACGCCAGGCTAAGCTGCTGTCACAAGAGTCTGGGATTCCGTTAAACAAAGCGCTGGATCGTATCGCCAAAGCGGAAGGATTTCAGCAATGGAGCCTACTTGCCCGCCACGAAGCGAGCAAAAAACCGACAACGCAACTGCTGGAGCGCCTGCATCCCGGTGATATGGCCCTGCTTGCCGCGCGTCCCGGCCTTGGGAAAACAACGCTTGGTCTTAATCTTATTGAGACGGCGATCAGGGCCGGGCACCAAGGCGCGTTCTTTACTTTTGAATACACCAGTGCTGAGGTCACGCGACAACTTCGGGACATTGGCGTTGATGTGCAAGGCGACACCTGTGATGTGTTCACGTCCGATGCAATAAGTGCAGACTACATTATTGAACAATTACAATCTGCGCAGCGTGGCACTGTGGTTGTTGTCGATTATTTGCAATTGCTAGATCAGCAACGCCAAAAGCCAGAGCTTTCGTTGCAAATTGCGGCGCTACGATCATTTGCCGTTACTCGTGGGGTAATTTTTGTCATGCTGTCGCAGATTGACCGGTCTTTTGATCCAGGGCTGAAGGCAATGCCGGATATTGATGACATCCGCCTTCCCAATCCACTGGATTTGTCGCTGTTCTCGCTAACATGCTTTTTGAATGACGGGGACATCAAATTCACCAGAATGATCTGATTGGTTGCCTCTGGTTGGGGTGTGGGAACTGTCGTCTTCCGTGCAGAATGGAACAATCCAACAGCTGTCCGAAAGGCGCTAAAGGCGTTGATCGCGGGTAAAGAGGCGACTGCCAAAGCCTATTTTCGCCCCCCGCTTCCATGGCGCGCGATTCTGACGTTTAAGCAGGCCGGAAAAGGCTCGGCGCCTGATTTCTTCAAAGGGTTGCCGTTTCTGATTTGGACAAACCTAATCAAGCGGAACTTGCGCCTTTTGTTCAGCTGAGTTAGAGAACAGTCTCTACTACAACCAGAGGCAGAACATGCAGAACATCACGAGCATCGACGAACTAGAGGCGCTTTATGGTGAGGCAGTTCCTGCGTCGATTACTAAAGTCGCGCATCAAATGACACCGCTGTACCGTCAATGGATCGCCCAGTCCCGTTTTGTTGTGTTGTCAACTGTTGGGGCTGCTGGAACAGACGGAACCCCGCGGGGCGATGACGGGCC
>PIVL01000687.1 GCA_003354145.1 Paracoccaceae bacterium | reverse complement strand
CTACCCTCAGAGGTCTACAAATGGCTGAACCACGAAAACAGAGCAGCTCTATTGCACATCTTCAACCAGATCTACAGCACAGGCAAAACACCCACAGAGTGGAACCTTGCGACAGTGGTGGAAATCTACAAAGGAAAAGGGAGCCACACCGACCCAGAGATGTACCGACCCATCTCGCTCCTGTCCACAGCATACAAGTTATTCGCAAGACTCCTGCATGCCAGACTCGAGGCTGCCATAGACCACAAACTTCGCAGCACACAGTTCGGGTTTCGAGCAACCAGGTCCACCTCCCAACCAATCCACATCGTAAGAAGACTACTGGAAGCAGCAGAGCGCACAGACACACCACTATACGCTCTTTTCCTGGACTGGGAAAAAGCCTTCGACAAAATACATCCACAGGCACTCACCATGGCCCTCACCAGATTCGGACTACCACAGGAGTTCACCAGAGTTATCGACAGCATCTACACCCAGCCAGACTTCCAAGTCCGAGCCATGAACCACACCAGCCCCACAGCCACTGCAAAGTCAGGCATCAGACAGGGATGTCCGCTTTCACCGTACCTTTTCCTGGTGGTGCACAGCGCAATCATGCACGATGTGGAGACACAGCTCACACAGCAAGGCACAAAAGCACAGCCTTGGCTCCACAGCCAAAACCGCCCACTATGGGACCTGGCATATGCTGATGACACAGTAGTGCTCACACGCACTGCAGAGAGATGCCAGGAGATACTCCACCTCATACAAGCCACAGCTGCACAGTACCACCTAAAACTCAACACGGGCAAGTGCGAACTCATTCGAAAGAACGCCACGAGACCAGTCCACTTCCACCCACAACACAGCACACCAGACCCCCACACCGAGCAAGCACCAGAGGTTAAAGTCAAAAAGCAAGTCACTTACCTTGGGGTCATCCTCACAGAAGATACCAGCACACACAACGACATCAGAGCACGCATAGCAAAAGCCAAAGCAGGTTTCGCAACGCTTCAAAGATTTTGGAAAAACAGCACCATCAACACACAGTGGAAACTCAAAGTCTTCAGAACGTGCTTCATACCAATGCTCACCTACGGACTGGAGTCAGCAGCCATAGCACCACAAGACCACAGAGCACTCCTACACTTCCAAGCCCAAAGCCTCAGGTCCATCCTTCGCATTAAATCCACCTACTACACAGAAGTGCTCAACCCCACAGCTACCACCT
>PIVL01000327.1 GCA_003354145.1 Paracoccaceae bacterium | reverse complement strand
CCAAGCGCGCGTGATATGTGAACAAGCGGCTGATCTATTTGGTGTCTCCATGGGACGCATGCACGAAAAAACGGTGGGACCACATCCAATGTGGTCCTGCCAACTGGGCGCATCCCCGGGTCAGTTCGCCGACCTGTTACCCTGGCTAGCACTCAACCGCGACGGGCTGATCGTGTTTGCACACCCCGACACAGGCAACAACCTGAAAGATCATCGCGACCACGGTATCTGGCTCGGCACCGGACTAAGCCTCAACTTGTCAATATTCGACTGACCAAAACCCATTCATTTTGGCAAAAATATCCCCGCCGGAGGCATCCGCACTCTACTCGGATTGCGCCGCTTTCAGGGCTGGAACGAACAGTTGTTCATAGGCACTGCCAACCAACGGTCCGACAAAGCGAAAAAGCACAGTGCCATCGCCACTGACGATAAATGTCTCAGGTGGCGCTGACACGCCCCAGTCAATTGCCGTGCGCCCCTTGGGATCAAACGCCAGTCCACGAAACGGGTTTTTCTCTTCCTCAAGATAGGTCAGCGCATCGGCCTCCTTATCCTTGAAATTCACCCCCAAAACCTTAAGCCCCTCGGCCTCAAACGCCAAAAGCCTTGGATGTTCTGCACGGCACGGCGGACACCAGCTTGCCCAGAAATTGACGATCGAAATCTCGCCATCAGCCAGATCAGCGGCGCTGATTGTCGGGTAATCCCCCAATGCTTTTTCTGTGATCGGCGGGGCCGGTTTACCGATAAAGGCTGATGGCAATCCATTAGGATCTTCGCGCATCATGCCTATGGCAGCCAACACTACAAACCCTGCAAACACCAAAGGCGGAGCCATCATCAAAGGTCTGATTCTAGCCATTGCGCTTGGCCCGCTCTTCTACCTCTGCCAAGGCAGACCGCACCCGTCGCCCACGCCACAGACTCAGGCCTACCAACACGATCAGCAGCGCGATGGACACGCCATACGCTGACAGCACCGTATCGCCATATTTACCCAGATCAGGCATTACGCCCCTGCCCTTTCGCGAGCCAGCAACGCCGCCATCCGGCGCGCACGAATTTCGGTTCCAGTGCGGTAAAGCACCAACGCAACAAATAACAAGATGAACCCGGCAATGCAGACAAGTAGCGGCAGATAAAACACGTTCGCTACGTGCTCTTCTTTGTCCAAACTCAGCGACGCCCCCTGATGCAGCCCCTGATTCCAGAAATTCACCGCATAGCGTGACAGCAGCGCAAAAACAGTACCCACCAGGCACAAAACCGACGTCAGATCGGCAGCGGTGTCAGGGTTATCAATCGCCTGCCACAACGCGATATAACCAAGATAGAACAGAAACAGGATCAAAAACGAGGTCAGACGCGGGTCCCATTCCCACCATGTCCCCCACATCGGTTGCCCCCAGATCGCCCCGGTGATCAGAGCAATCAATGTCATTACAGCGCCTATAGGTGCGGCGGCACGTGCCGCCAGAGCACTGACATGATGACGGCGTACCAGCCAGATCAGAGAGGCCACCAGCATCATTATCCAGGCATTGATCGCCAGCATTGCAGCAGGCACATGCAGATAGATGATCTTGACCGTCGCACCTTGTCGCGCCTCATCTGGTGTAAAGAAAAACCCCCAGATCAGCCCGGCCACAAGACACAGCCCCGCCAGCCCCCAGAACCACGGCAATAGCCGTTCGCTGGTCGTTAGAAATTTTCGCGGATTTGCATATTCCCAGAGTGACATACGCGTTATGTACGTCCTCTTATTGTCCAGCACAATTAGCCAACTTAGCGCAAATTGACGCGCAGGACCGCGGCACTTGCATAAGGAAGCAATGCCACCGCCGCCGCCGTGATCCCGGCCAGCATTAACAGGGGTGTCGTGACGTCCATTCCGACCGCCCCGCGCCGCGAGACCTCGGCGCCAAAAATCAGCGTTGGCACATAAAGCGGCAACACCAAAAGCGACAACAACAACCCACCGCGTTTCAGCCCAACCGTCAACGCCGCACCAAACGTACCAATCACCGACAATGCCGGGGTGCCCAGCAAAAGCGAGATCACCACCCAACTAACCCCCGCAGTTGGCAGGTTCAGCAGGACTCCCAACACCGGAGCAGCCAGCACCAGTGGCAAGCCCGTGGTCAACCAGTGTGCAAATGCTTTGATGCCAAGGGCGACCTCAAGCGGCAAAGGCGCAGTGGCAAGCAGGTCAAGTGAGCCGTCCTCCCAATCAAGCGCCAACAATCTATCAAGCGATAACAGATTGGCCAGCAGTGCCCCCAACCACAAAATACCCGGTGAAATAAGGGCCAATAGGCTGGTTTGCGGTCCAACGCTAAGCGGCACCAGCACCGTGACAATCAGGAAAAACGCAAGTCCAAGGCCAAAACCGCCACCAGCGCGAAAGGCCAGTTTCAGATCACGCAGCAGCAGGGCAATCACAGGAACACCCCATCAAAATCATCCAATGGCGCTGGCTTGGCGCGAAACGGGGTGACGTCAAGCAATTCAGCCTCCAGGCCAAGATCGATATGGGTGGCGATAAGGGCAGCGCCCCCCACTGCCAGGTGCGTGTGCACGGCATTTGCAAACATTTCGACGGCGTTCTTATCCAGCGACACGGTGGGCTCATCCAGAACCCATATCGGACGCCCGGTTACCAGCAGGCGCGACAGGCCAAGGCGGCGTTTTTGCCCGGCGGACAAAGTTCCAGCCGCGCGCTCGGACAATTCTCCAAGGTCATAGGCAAGCAAGGCCCGTGTGATGTCTTTAAGACCAAATACACTGGCCCAAAAGCTCAGGTTTTCACGCACAGTCAACGTAGGTTTGATCCCATCCGCATGACCTGCATAAGCAATGGTATCTTCATTGCCACTGATCTGACCGCGCAGAGGAGGTTGCAGGCCCGCCAATGTGCGCAGCAATGTGGTTTTGCCGATGCCATTTGGCCCCCGCACCACCATCGCCTGGCCAGCGGGCAATGCAAAACTCAGACCTTCCAGAACCGGAAGCCCACCGCGTGTTATGGCCAAATCGGTGACAGATAAGGTCATACGGTCTCTTTCACACCGAAGTCAGGGCCGCAGCCACGCGCCGCCCCTCGGACAGCAGCACATTATAGGTACGACAGGCCGAAGGTGTGCTCATTGCCTCAACACCAATTCCGGCCGCTTCGAGTGTTTCGCGCATGTCAGTCGGAATGTGGGCGATCTCGGCTCCGGTGCCAACAAACAACACATCAATATCCGCCGCCAATGCCAGCAAGGGCGCAAGATCGTCATAGCCACCCCACCCCTTGGTGCCTGTGGCCTGCGTCAGAATAGGGCCGTGAAACACCTCATCCGCAATACGAAAAAAACCGGGGCCGTAGCCTTTAACCGGTTGCGCGTCGTCATAGGTGGTTTCATTCAGGTGCATCGAGACCTCGGTTCAGTGAAAGACTGGCAGCCCCATCAGAACCGCCGCCCCGATGATACCATAGGCAATGGCGCGATAAAGCCCCTGTCTGGCCGGATCAAACAACGCTTGCCCGGCCTGCGCGGCAAGGCCATAGGGCACAATCAGCATCAACCCCAGAATCAGCGCCTCGGGGCCAAACATTCCCTGCATCGCCATCAACGGGGCAGTCAGCAAACTGGTGAGCGTCAGAAACACGAGCGTATTGGCGCGGCTGCGCTGGATACTGTCCTGCCCGCCAAGCTGAAACAGAATCATGATGGGCCCGACAAGTCCGGTTGCCCCGCCTACCAGACCCGTGCCCACAGCAACGCCAGCGCGCGACTTTAGTCCGGGATTTGTGGAATAGCGCCATCCGGCCATAAGAGCGACCAACGTTATCGTGGTGACTGCCAGCACCGCCCACCGCATCGTCGTCACGTCATTGCTGCGAAGGATGTAAATGCCGACTGGCAAGGCCAGAGTCGCGCAGACCACCATCAAGCTAACGGCGGGGCGATCGGCCTGTTTCCATGCACGCGGTACCAACGATACAAATGACGCCAATGCCGAGACCGAGAACGCCGCAACGGCCAGTTCGACCGGGATAATGGCGGTGGCCACGGGCATGAACACCAGGGCCGCGCCAAACCCGGCAAAACCATAGACCACCCCAGCCAGTACGGTCATGACAAAGACCCACGGCAATCCGGGTATGGCAAGTGTCTGGGCCAGCAATAGGCCCAGATCGTCAAGCATCGACGTTAGAGTATTGATTTCCAGCGGTATTGTCAGGCTTGGACCAATCACGCTTGACCCCCAGATAAAGCAGGATCGCCGAGGCGACAAAGACCGACGAATAGGTGCCGACAATCACACCCCAAATCATCGCAAAGACAAATCCACGGATCACATCGCCGCCCAGCACATACAGCGAAATCAGTGCCAGCAACGTGGTAACCGATGTCATAACCGTCCGACTAAGCGTGCCGTTGATCGACAGATTCAAAACCTCGGCAAGCGACATCTTTTTGTACTTACGCAGGTTTTCCCGCACCCGGTCAAACACCACCACGGTATCGTTCAGCGAATAGCCAACGATGGTCAGCAAGGCCGCGATAATCGCCAGATCGAACTTGATCTGAAGTTCAGAGAACACGCCAATTGTCAGAATCACATCGTGAACCAGCGCGGCCACAGCCCCAAGGGCAAACTGCCACTCAAACCGCAGCCAGATGTATGCAAGCACTGCTACAATGGCGGCGGCAACTGACAGAATCGCCGTTTGGGTCAGTTCTTGGGATACTTTCGGACCCACGGATTCCACCGACTCAAATTTAATATCAGGTGACACAGCCTGCAACGCGACCAGCACGTCGTTGATCATTGTACTGGTGCCTGCCTGCACTCCGTCCTGTGCCTGAATGCGGATCATGACGACGTGTTTGTCTTCTCCGAATGTCGGATCAAACACCTCGGTGATGGTCACATCACCCAAATCCAG
>PIVL01000686.1 GCA_003354145.1 Paracoccaceae bacterium | reverse complement strand
AGGGGGACACTATTCAGCTACTACTAGCAGAGAACTACATCGAGGACCTAGCCGAGGAATTCTGACTACAAAATGTTAAAGCTACTACTACCCCTGGTACAGCCCAACTAAAGATCATCGACGGAGTTTCTACTCCTACTGCAGAAGAGGCATTTCACTACAGACGAGGAGTTGGCAAGTGCATCTGGATGATTGTACTACGACCAGACATCTACTATGCTACTAAGGAATGTGCTAGGGCACTAGCACATCCTACAGCAGAGGACATGGCAAAACTAAAGCACTTGATCAGGTACCTAGTTGGTACAAAACACTACTTGTTTACTATATCACCAAGGATCCACACTACTACTGACTCCCCACATGAACTAGACATCTACGTAGACTCAGACTGGGCAGGTTGCCGCACTACAAGGAAGAGCACATCAGGTTGTGTGTGTGTACTACTAGGATGCCCCATACATCACTACAGCAGGACACAAGGGAGCATTGCTACTAGTTCGGGAGAGGCTGAACTATATGCTATCGGGAGCGGCGTATCAGAGGGACTAGGACTACTCAACTTCCTCAGGGAATCACAACTACTCAGCAGAGTCAGTCTTACTATCCACACTGATAGTACATCAGCAAAGAGCATTGCTACAAGAATAGGTACGAGCAAACTAACCAAACACATACAGCTACGATACCTCTACATACAAGACCTCGTAGCATCAGGCATACTACGAGTGAAGAAGGTCAGTACTACAGTGAATCTCGCCGACTCCCTGACTAAATACCAACCAGCTCCCACATTACTATCATTCCTACCATCACTAGGCATCACTAACACACACTTTGACATTGGAGAGGAGACTACACGAGGAATCGCATGTGTCACTAAGATTCCTCGTCAGGAGAAGTCACTACGCAGCAGCCGCCGCACTTTCGCCATTGCAGCCATCTTGAGGATACTACCCGCCGCCGCAGGTACTACCCCCAGCAATTCGACAACTATCTTGACAACAACTATCCCAGCCATGGCCAAGAAGTACGACGACTTCATGACTACGGGCTACGACTTGAAGCAGTTCATGAATGAACTACATGAGACCAACAAGAGAGACAAGGCACTACAACTTGTCTCCGATGCCGTGGAGATCGGACTCGAAGCACTACCAGAACTACAAGATGGAATGGAGCGGCAGTACATCGCCTACTGCATGCTCGGCGAGACTAACCGC
>PIVL01000040.1 GCA_003354145.1 Paracoccaceae bacterium | reverse complement strand
GGTGGTGACAACTTCATACTTGATCACGTCCTAAGCACTACTGACAAAGACGATGGTTCGACCCATGTAGATTTTGTTGCGACCAGGTACTATTCTTATGGTCACAGAACAAGCGATGTGAGCTGCGTTGTCCTGAAGGGGGAAGTTGTGCAGTTTAAGTACTCCTGACGCTCACATGAATCTGGAATAGATACAGCACACACGCAGATAAGACGGGAAATGGCCAATGCTGAATGTCTGGCTTGATCCTGTCTGCTATTCCGCCTATACGCCCACGGTGGCCTTTCGGGTCACGAGAATCAATATAGCAAGCCGTGGTTGACCCCTATCGCTTCGAGGGTCACATCCGGCAAAGGAGAAGCGATATGAAACTGCATGAATTGCACGACAATCCCGGTGCAACCAAAAAACGCAAACGCGTTGGTCGTGGTCCGGGTTCCGGCACCGGCAAAATGGCTGGCCGTGGTATCAAAGGCCAAAAGGCCCGTTCGGGTGTGGCGATCAATGGTTACGAAGGCGGCCAGATGCCTTTGTATCAACGTCTGCCTAAGCGTGGCTTTAACAAGCCGAACCGCAAGGCATTTGCCGTTGTTAACCTGGGCCTGATACAGAAATTCATCGACGCCAAAAAATTGGATGCCAAAGCAGCAATCACCGAAGAGACGCTGGTTGCCAGCGGTCTGGTGCGACGCAAACTCGACGGCGTTCGGGTGTTGGCCAAGGGTGACATCACATCAAAAGTGAAGCTGGAAGTTACCGGCGCCTCCAAATCGGCAGTTGCGGCTGTTGAAAAGGCGGGCGGTTCACTTACAGTCACAACTGCAACTGCGGCTGAATAACAGGTTGTGAGTGGCCGCAGGGCCGCTTACATATCCTTAAGTTTTCCTTGATGCCGCCCGAGCCGGAAAATGGCTTTGGGCGGTGTTTTCATAAAAAGAGACCCATTTTATGGTATCAGCAGCAGAACAAATGGCCGCGAATACAAGCTGGGCCGCCCTTGGCAAAGCTACGGACCTGCGTAATCGCATCCTGTTTACGATCGGCCTTTTGATAGTCTATCGGCTGGGCACATACATTCCGGTGCCCGGAATCGACGGCAACGCCTTGAAGGAATTCATGGAAAGTGCCGGGCAGGGCATTGGTGGCATGGTCAGCATGTTTACCGGTGGCGCGCTGGGACGGATGGGTATTCTGGCGCTTGGGATCATGCCGTATATCTCGGCCTCGATCATCATTCAGCTACTGACGTCCATGGTGCCTTCGCTTGAACAGCTCAAGAAAGAAGGCGAACAGGGTCGTAAGAAAATCAACCAATACACCCGGTTTGGTACGGTGGCATTGGCCACGGTGCAGTCCTATGGCCTTGCGGTATCGCTTGAGGCTGGGGAGATGGCGACCGATCCGGGTTTGTATTTCATAATGGCCTGTATGATTACGCTGGTTGGCGGCACCATGTTCCTGATGTGGCTGGGCGAGCAGATCACCGCCCGCGGCATTGGCAACGGTATTTCACTGATCATCTTTGTTGGCATCGTCGCCGAACTGCCTGCAGCATTGGCGCAGTTCTTTGTCAGTGGCCGCAGTGGCGCGGTTAGTCCGGCAGTGATTGTTGGCGTGATTGTCATGGTGATCGTGACAATTACATTCGTGGTGTTCATGGAGCGCGCCCTGCGCAAAATCCACATTCAGTACCCGCGACGTCAGGTCGGAATGAAGGTTTATGACGGTGGGTCTTCGCATTTGCCGGTCAAAGTAAACCCGGCAGGCGTGATCCCGGCGATCTTTGCCAGCTCACTTTTGTTGTTGCCGGTCACGGTTACTACGTTCTCTTCGGGGGTTTCCAGCGGACCGATCATGTCTTGGCTGCTTGCCAATTTGGGTCCGGGCCAGCCGCTGAACTTGTTGTTCTTTGTGTCGATGATCGTCTTCTTTACGTATTTCTATACGTTCAACGTATCGTTCAAGCCGGATGATGTTGCGGACAACCTAAAAAACCAGAACGGTTTTGTCCCCGGTATCCGCCCTGGCAAAAAGACTGCTGAGTATCTGGAATATGTGGTCAATCGCGTCCTGGTGTTGGGCGCGGCTTATCTGGCTCTTGTCTGTCTCTTGCCAGAAATTCTGCGCGGTCAGTTTTCCGTTCCGTTCTATTTTGGCGGAACCTCGGTGCTGATTGTGGTCTCGGTGACAATGGATACGATCCAACAGGTACAAAGCCATTTGTTAGCCCATCAGTACGAAGGCCTGATCGAAAAATCGCAGCTGCGTGGTAAAAGTAAAAAACGTGGCAAGCGGGGGCCATCGCGTCGATGAACATTATCCTTCTCGGACCACCGGGAGCCGGCAAAGGCACACAAGCACGCCATTTGGTTGAAATGCGCAATATGGTACAGCTAAGCACCGGCGACATGCTGCGCGAATCCAAAGACAGTGGAACCGAGATGGGCAAGATCGTTGCCGACGTCATGGCGCGCGGTGATCTGGTGACGGACGAGATCGTCATTGGCCTGATCCGCGAAAAGATCGAAGCCGAAAATGGCGGCGGTTTCATTTTTGATGGCTTCCCCCGGACATTGGCGCAGGCCGACGCTTTGGGTGATTTGCTGGACGCTACCGGTCAGACGCTGGACGCTGTGATCGAGATGGAAGTCGACGATGACGCGCTGGTGGCCCGGATCACAGCGCGGTCAACCTGTGGCAATTGTGGTGAGGTCTATAATGATCAGTTCAAACCACAGCCTGCGGATGGCAAATGCTCTGTTTGTGGTGCGTCCGATTTCAAACGCCGCGCGGACGACAACGAAGAGTCGCTGCGCAATCGGTTGATGGAGTATTACAAAAAAACCTCACCACTGATTGGCTATTATTACGCTAAAGGCGATTTGACCAAGGTCAATGGGCTGGGCGAGATCACCGGGGTTCAGACCGCAATTGCTGGCGTTCTAGACCACTGAAACAACTGGTCTTGACGATCTACCCAAAAGCCCATAACTAGCGCTATCTCGAAAGAGAATCATTAAGGTTGCGTACGTCTTTTGTCTGCAACTGGATCACCTCAAAATGCTATGCCCACTGGCGACACTGCCAAGGCAAAGCGTTGTGAAAAAAGAGCCCGGAGCTACGGGCTCGCAACGAAAAGGAAAGTGACACGTGGCACGTATTGCCGGCGTAAATATCCCGACTGCAAAGCGGGTTCCAATCGCCCTTACTTATATCACCGGAATCGGCAACACCACCGCCGAAGCCATCTGCGAATCTGTCGGTATCGACCGCACGCGTCGCGTCAATGAGCTTAGCGATGCAGAAGTTCTGCAAATCCGTGAGCATATTGACGCAAACCTGTCGGTCGAAGGTGACCTGCGTCGTGAGACACAGATGAACATCAAACGCCTGATGGACCTTGGCTGCTATCGCGGTCTGCGTCATCGTCGGAACCTGCCGGTTCGTGGCCAGCGTACGCACACCAACGCCCGTACCCGCAAAGGCCCCGCAAAGGCCATTGCTGGCAAGAAGAAATAGGGGGTCTGACAGATGGCACGCGAAAAGACACGCACAAAGAAAAAAGAGCGTAAGAACATTGCCGCCGGTGTGGCGCATGTGAGCAGCTCGTTCAACAATACCAAGATCCTGATTTCAGACGTGCAGGGCAATGCCATTGCATGGTCTTCGGCTGGTACCATGGGCTTTAAAGGGTCGCGTAAATCGACACCTTATGCGGCTCAGATGGCGGCAGAAGATGTTGGCCGCAAGGCGCAGGAACATGGCGTTAAAACGCTCGAAGTTGAAGTTCAGGGTCCGGGTTCGGGCCGTGAATCGGCACTGCGGGCACTGGCGGCTGTTGGGTTCAACATCACTTCGATTCGTGATGTTACGCCGATGGCTCATAACGGCTGTCGCCCGCCAAAACGCCGCCGCGTTTAAGGCAGTAACTGAATTTTCTGGGGCTGTGTCAATTCGCACGGTCCCAGTTCGTCATTTTGAAACCTCGGGCGTCTGCTTCTTTTGGACATGAGATGCAGACAAGAATGGAGGGACCGCATGATCCATAAAAATTGGGCAGAACTGATTAAGCCAACCCAGCTAGACGTTAAGCCGGGCAATGACCCCGCGCGTCAGGCGACGGTTATGGCCGAGCCACTTGAGCGCGGCTTTGGTCTGACACTGGGCAACGCCCTGCGTCGTATCCTGATGTCGAGCCTTCAGGGCGCCGCCATCACATCGGTTCAGATCGACAACGTTCTGCATGAGTTTTCATCTGTTGCTGGTGTACGCGAAGACGTCACCGACATCATCCTGAACCTTAAGGGTGTGAACCTGCGCATGGAAGTCGAAGGGCCAAAGCGCCTGTCGATCAGTGCCAAGGGACCAGCAGTTGTTACAGCCGCTGACATCAGCGAAAGCGCCGGAATTGACGTTCTGAACCGCGAGCATGTGATCTGTCACCTGGATGACGGTGCCGATCTGTTCATGGAACTGACCGTGAATACTGGCAACGGCTATGTGTCTGCTGATAAGAACAAGCCAGAAGATGCACCTATTGGCCTAATCCCGATCGATGCGATTTATTCGCCGGTCAAACGGGTAAGCTATGACGTGCAACCGACCCGTGAAGGTCAGGTTCTTGACTATGACAAGCTGACAATGAAAGTCGAAACAGACGGCTCGCTGACCCCTGATGATGCGGTTGCATTTGCCGCGCGTATTCTGCAGGACCAGCTGTCGATCTTTGTCAACTTTGATGAGCCTGAAAGTGCGGCCCGTCAGGACGATGACGATGGTCTGGAATTCAACCCGCTGCTTCTCAAGAAAGTGGACGAGTTGGAATTGTCGGTTCGCTCAGCAAATTGCCTGAAGAACGACAATATCGTATATATTGGCGATCTGATCCAGAAAACCGAAGCCGAAATGCTGCGCACGCCGAACTTTGGCCGCAAATCTTTGAACGAGATCAAAGAAGTGTTGTCAGGGATGGGCCTGCATCTTGGCATGGACGTCGAAGACTGGCCGCCCGACAACATCGAAGAACTCGCGAAGAAATTCGAGGATTCGTTCTAAACAAACAGCGTGGGTGAAAGCCCACGCAGACGACCCGGCCATCCTGGCCCAAGGAGAGGGGCTGACCCGCATCGGTCCCCGGACAAAGTATAAAAAACCTGTAGAAGGACTAGAAATATGCGTCACGCACGTGGTTACCGCCGCCTAAACCGGACACATGAGCATCGTAAAGCTCTGTTTGCCAACATGGCAGGCTCGCTCATTGAACATGAGCAAATCAAAACAACATTGCCCAAGGCTAAAGAATTGCGTCCGATCATCGAAAAAATGATCACGCTGGCCAAACGCGGTGATTTGCACGCCCGCCGTCAGGCCCGTGCCAAGCTGAAAGAAGACCAGTATGTCAGCAAATTGTTCGACATCCTCGGACCACGCTATAAAGACCGCCAAGGTGGTTATGTGCGCGTTCTGAAGGCTGGTTTCCGTTATGGCGACATGGCGCCGATGGCGATCATCGAGTTTGTTGACCGGGACCGCGACGCCAAAGGCGCTGCGGACAAGGCCCGCGTTGCTGCCGAAGAGGCCGCAGAATAGTCGATTTTCACCTTGTTAGGTGACGATCAAACCCCCGTCTGTTTCAGGCGGGGGTTTTTCTTTGCGTCCAATAGCCATTGCATTCGTTCCTTATGGCTCGCATATCGGTGAGACCTGACCCAAAAGGCCCTGCCATGATCCGTGCCCTTGTGACTGTTATGACCCTTGTTCTTGTCACTGTTGCCAGTGCCGAAACGAGAATCCCGAATTCTCAAGCCGAAATCAGCCTTGGTTTTGCGCCTTTGGTCAAGCAGGCGGCTCCTGCGGTGGTCAACATCTATGCCCGCCGCATTGTCGAACAACGCCGCAATCCGTTCATGGATGACCCGTTTTTTGAGCAGTTTTTTCGTGAGTTCGCCAAGCCGCGCCCAAGAGTGCAAAATTCGCTTGGTTCGGGGGTGATCCTGACTGCTGATGGGATCGTCGTATCCAATTACCACGTTGTGGGTATGGCGACGGACATCCGCGTCGTCACGTCGGATCGGCGCGAATACAGCGCCAGTGTTCTGTTAAGTGATCAGGCGAGCGATCTTGCCATCTTGCAATTGGAAGACGGCAAAGACCTGCCTTTCCTCTCATTGCGCAACTCAGATCAGGTCGAAGTCGGGGAACTGGTCCTTGCCATTGGCAATCCCTTTGGCGTTGGGCAGACTGTTAGCAGCGGCATTGTTTCTGGCCTCGCGCGGGTCGGTGCTGCCACAGGCAGTGCCCGTGGGTATTTTATCCAGACCGATGCCCCGATCAATCCCGGCAATTCTGGTGGCGCGCTGATTGACGTCAATGGTCAGCTCATTGGGATCAACACGTCAATCCTTTCGCGTTCTGGAGGGTCAAACGGTATTGGCTTTGCCATTCCGGCCAATTTGGTCGTCGAGTTTCTGGCGCAGGCTCAGGCGGGCAATGACCAATTTGCGCGTCCATGGGCGGGCATGTCAGGGCAACCCGTTGACTCTGATCTGGCACAGTCCCTGAATTTGGCGATACCAGAAGGTATCATCATTTCTGACCTTCACCCGATTAGTCCCTTTGTTGCTGCCAATTTTCAGGTGGGAGACGTCATTACTCATGTGGATGGTCAGGTGGTCAACTCGCCGGCCGAAATGGTATTTCGCATGTCTGTGGCTGGCATCGGGCGACAGGCACGGATCACGCGATCACGATCCGGACAGGTTGATGATATTGATGTGCATATGATTGCACCACCAGATGATCCGCCAAGTCAGCCCCTTACTTTGGGCGAAGAAACAATTTTACCGGGGCTGGCCGTGGCCCGAGCCAATCCCGCGGTGATCGCGCACTATGGACTGGCGTTGAATGCCAAGGGCGTACTGGTAACCAATCCCGGCCGGCTGGGTGCGCGCATTGGGTTGACGGGTGCTGATGTTCTGGTTTCGATCAATGGTCAGGGCGTCGACGAAACCAAGGATGTGCAGAGCATGTTAACCGATCCAGCCCGTAAAGTGCGCATTGACCTTTTGCGGAATGGGCAAAGCGTCAAGCTACAGTTTCGGCACTAGGGATGGCTGATTTGTTTGACTCTCCCGGCGAAACCCGGCCAGCGGCGAACCGGCCATTGGCGGACAAGCTGCGACCGCTGACTTTGGGCGACGTTATCGGGCAGGAACAGGTGTTGGGAACAGAGGCGCCGCTTGGCACAATGCTGGCGTCGCACTCTTTGAGCTCGCTGGTGTTTTGGGGGCCTCCGGGTGTCGGCAAAACCACCATTGCCCGGCTTCTGGCCAATGAAAGTGATCTGCATTTCGTCCAGATCAGCGCGATTTTCACTGGCATGCCGGAACTGCGCAAGGTCTTTGAGGCCGCGCGCATGCGACGGCAAAACGGGCAGGGGACTTTGTTGTTCGTTGATGAAATCCATCGTTTTAACAAAGCACAGCAGGACGGCTTTCTGCCGCATATGGAAGACGGCACCATTCTGCTGGTTGGTGCAACCACGGAAAACCCGTCGTTTGAATTGAACGCTGCTTTGCTGAGCCGCGCGCAAGTTTTAGTGCTGGAGCGGCTGTCTTTGGCCGATTTGGAACGGTTGACCCAGCGCGCCGAGGCAGAGTTGGAACGCAAACTGCCGCTGAACGCCCATGCACGCGATGCACTGCAGGAAATGTCAGATGGAGATGGTCGCGCCTTGCTAAACCTGATTGAACAGGTGGCGGCGTGGAATACTGACAAGCCGCTGGATGTTAATGCCTTGACCACCCGGCTGATGCGACGTGCAGCCAAGTATGACAAAGGCGGAGACGAACATTACAATCTGATATCTGCGTTGCACAAATCGGTGCGGGGCTCGGACCCGGATGCGGCGCTGTATTGGTTTGCGCGCATGCTGACGGGGGGCGAAGATCCGCGTTATCTGGCACGCCGGATTACCAGAATGGCGGTCGAGGATATTGGTCTTGCGGACCCACAGGCGCAGGCCCAATGCCTGCACGCGTGGGAAACCTATGAACGCCTGGGCAGTCCCGAGGGCGAATTGGCGTTGGCGCAGGCGGTGACTTATCTGGCGCTAGCCCCTAAATCCAATGCGGCCTATGTCGGGTACAAGGCAGCGATGGCACTGGCGAAGCAAACTGGCAGTACGCCTCCGCCGAAACACATTCTGAATGCGCCGACGTCGATGATGAAAGATCAGGGGTACGGTGCGGGGTATTCCTATGACCATGATGCCGAAGATGGATTTTCCGGGCAGAACTATTTCCCGGACGAGGTAAAACGTCCGGCTTTGTATGTGCCGGTCGAGCGCGGCTTTGAGCGCGAGTTGAAAAAGCGGCTGGATTACTTTTCCAAGCTGCGTGCGCAGCGCAATACTGACGAGTAAAACCACCGCAACTTGACAAACCAGTCATGGCGCGCGACAGACCGGCCATGATTTCAACTGTATCTCTTGTGGCGCTTGGTGGCGCTATTGGCGCGTCGCTTCGGTATTTGACCGGTGTTGGCGTGTTCCGTCTGTTTGGGCACCAGGAATTCCCCGTGGCGATAATCACGGTCAATGTGATTGGCTCATTCCTGATGGGGGTGTTTGTAGTATTGGCAGCACAGCGTGGTTTGACCCACTATGCACCGTTTGTGATGACTGGCCTGCTTGGCGGGTTCACCACGTTTTCAGCATTCTCGTTGGAAACCATCAATTTGTTTGAACGGGGCGCAATCGGGCATGCAGTGCTATATGTTGGGATTTCAGTGGGTGCATCCATTGCCGCTTTGGCACTTGGCATGATCCTAACACGTGGAGTATTCGCATGAGTGGTGTTCAAATCGTAACCGTCGAAGAAGGCGATACCGATCAACGGCTGGATCGCTGGTTTCGCCGTTTGTTCCCGCATGTGGCACAAGGGCGTATCGAAAAGATGTGCCGCAAGGGTGAAATCCGTGTTGATGGCGGTCGGGTCAAAGCGTCCACCCGTGTCCAAACCGGACAACAGGTGCGCATTCCACCTTTGGCGGATTCACAGCACCGACAGGGCCCTGCTCCAACGCTGGTGTCCGAAGCGGATGCCAAAATGATCCGGTCCTGTGTTATCTATCGCGACGATCATGTGCTGGCGCTGAATAAGCCGACAGGTCTGGCCGTGCAGGGCGGCAGTGGCCAGACCCGACATGTTGATGGCCTGTCCGAGGCCCTGCGTTTTGAGCTGGATGAAAAACCTCGTCTGGTTCATCGTCTTGACAAAGACACGTCTGGCGTTTTGCTGATGGCCCGTACCCGCGCAGTTGCGGCAGCGCTAACCGCGTCGTTCCGGCATCGCGAAACGCGCAAGATTTATTGGGCCGCTGTGGCTGGCGTTCCACATCCCAAAATGGGCATCATCAAGTATGGTTTGATGAAAGCAATGGGAGGCGGGCGCGGCGAAGGCGAGAAAATGATCTGCGTGCATCCGCGCGAGGTCGACAGAACAGAAGGCGCCAAACGCGCCACTACCGAATATGCTGTGCTTTCCTCTGCGGCAAAACGTTGTGCCTGGATGGCGTTGGTCCCGGTTACAGGCCGTACCCACCAATTGCGCGCGCATATGGCCGAGATTGGGCATCCGATTATTGGCGACGGTAAATATGGTGGTTCGGGTCAGGACAATCTTGGCGATGGTTGGGGTGCGCATCTGGGTGGCGACATCTCAAAGAAGCTACACCTGCACGCGCGGTCATTGCGCATTGAACACCCTGTGACGCAGGCGCAGCTGCATCTGACGGCACCAATGCCGGACCATATGTTGCACACTTGGGATACCTTCCAGTGGGCTGCATCGGATGTGCCAGAAGACCCGTTTGAGGAACTCGAATGAGCAAATCCCTAAGGCTGATCCTATTTGATGTGGACGGCACATTGGTGGACAGTCAGGCAAGCATTTTGGGGGCGATGCAGACAGCATTTGGGCAGGCGGACCTACCTGAACCGACCCGTCAGGAAGTGTTGTCAATTGTTGGCCTATCGCTTGACCATGCTGTCGCGCGGCTTCTCCCCGAATTGTCCGAAACGGTCCGTAGTGAACTGGTAGTGGCCTATAGGGACGCTTATAACACTCAAACTCAGCAGCACGGATCAGATAGATTGTCACCGCTTTACCCCGGAGCGCGCGAGAGTTTGGAGTTTTTAGCGGCATTTCCGGAATATCTGCTTGGCGTGGCGACAGGTAAGTCACAGCGCGGATTGAACAGACTGCTTGTCGATCATGAATTAGAACACCTGTTTGTCACGCGTCAGGTGGCCGATCATCATCCGTCAAAACCACATCCATCCATGATTGAAACCGCCATGACCGAGGCTGGTGTAGATCGCGCCAGCACAGTGATGATCGGCGATACCAGTTTTGACATGGATATGGCGCAGGCTGCCGGGGTCAGGGGCATCGGCGTTAATTGGGGATATCACTCTGTGGATACTCTTGGCAGTGCCAACCAGATTATTGGCTCATTTGATGAGCTACCACAGGTTCTGAACAAGATTTGGAATGAATTCGAATGAGCGATACACAAGCACGATTTTGGCAAACAACTTCCGTTGTTAAGGAAGATGAAGGGTTTTCCATAGCGCTGGACAGCCGAGTGGTGAAAACTCCGGCTAAGGCGTTGCTGTTGCTACCAACGCAGGGGATGGCCGACGCGGTGGCGATGGAGTGGGACGCGCAAGGCAACAAAATTGACCCCGCAACCATGCCCACCACGCGTTCGGCAAATGCAGCGATCGACAAAGTCGCGCATCAGCATGCTGAAGTTGCTGACATGCTGGCGGCTTATGGGGATTCGGACCTTTTATGTTATCGTGCGGACGCTCCTGAGGGGTTGGTGGCCCGTCAATTGGCACAATGGGACCCTGTTTTGAGTTGGGCGGCAGAAGAACTGGACGCGCGATTGCATCCGCGCTGTGGAGTCATTCATCAGCCTCAAGATAGTAAAGCACTGAACACGTTAACAAAAAAGATTCATGCAATGTCATCCTTTCAGCTTGCCGGGTTTCACGATCTGGTAAGTTTGTCGGGGTCTCTCATTTTGGGGTTTGCGGTGACTTTGCAATGGAAAGACCCGGAATCTGCTTGGATTTTGTCCCGTTTGGACGAAAATTGGCAGCAAGAATTGTGGGGCCAGGATGACGAAGCTGATGCCTTGTCGGAAATAAAACGTCAGGCTTTCCTACATGCCGCCCGATTTTACGAACTGGCGAAATAGCAGGATAAAGCGTTTCTGCACATTAATTTGGCGGAAACTTTGCTTTAGAGGTATCAATTCCTGTGATCGAACCCTTGACGTTGGCTGATGTTTTCATTCACACTACGCCCCAACCAAGGGATACTACGCTTGGTGAAAACTGGCCAAAAAGGCCGGGGAAGCCGCCCGTTGGGGGGCGGACAATCAGGAAGAGGTAAATATGACTAAATCCATACTTTTTGGCGCGCTCACCGTCACAGCTCTTGCAGCAGGTGCTGCAGCGGCTGGTACGCTGGACGATGTTAAAGCACGCGGCAAACTGAATTGCGGTGTTTCGACAGGTCTGGTGGGCTTTGCTGCACCAGACGCAAATGGCAAATGGGGTGGCTTTGACGTTTCGCTTTGTCGTTCTGTTGCAGCGGCTGTTTTGGGGGATGCAGATGCAGTTGAATTCGTTCCGACCACAGGTAAAACACGTTTTACCGCACTGGCATCGGGCGAAATCGACATGCTGGCGCGTAACACCACATGGACATTCAGTCGTGATGTTGACTTGAAGTTCACGTTTGTTGGTGTGAACTATTATGATGGTCAGGGCTTTATAGCTCCTAAAGATCTAGGCGTGTCCTCGGCAAAAGACTTGGATGGTGCGACTGTTTGTATCCAGACCGGTACCACAACTGAACTCAACCTAGCTGATTTTTTCCGCGTGAATAACATCAGTTATGAGCCGGTTCCAATTGAAACCAACGCCGAAGCAATCCAGCAGTTCCTTGCTGGCGCATGCGACGTTTATACCACTGATGCATCCGGCCTTGCTGCAAGTCGTGCCACGTTTGAGAATCCTGGCGATTACGCTTTGCTGCCGGAAATCATCTCGAAAGAGCCTCTCGGTCCTCTGGTCCGTCACGGCGATGACGAATGGGGTGATGTGGTTCGCTGGACTTTGTATGCGCTGCTTACAGCTGAAGAACTGGGTGTGACATCTGCCAACCTGTCAGAAATGGCTGCTGGCACAGATAACCCTGAAATCAACCGCCTTCTGGGTACCGAAGGTACTCTGGGTGAGATGCTGGGTCTTGACGCTGGTTGGGCCCAAGCGGCTATCGCCGTTGGCGGTAACTATGGTGAAGTCTTTGCCAAGAACATCGGTGAAGAAACACCGATTGGTCTTGCGCGCGGACTGAATGCACAGTGGACCGAAGGCGGTCTGATGTACTCACCTCCGTTCCGCTAAGGACAACTCAGAAAAGGGCGCAGGTTAATCCTGCGCCCTTTTTGGTTGTATAGCTAACAATCCAGATATTTGTAGAGTCAGGAACAAACCCGACCCGTCGACAATATCTGAAAACAACAGGGACGTCTGGACATGAGTACAATTACGGACCCGCAAAAGGAGTCGTTCCGGCTCTCGATGCTCCTATACGATTCGCGGTACCGATCGGCCACTATCCAATTTGTTGCCTTTTTAGGATTCATAATTCTGGTTGGCTGGCTGATCTTTAATACCAAACAGAACTTGGACGCTTTGGGCAAGGGAGTCGAATTCAAATATCTCTTTGAACCGGCGAGCTATGATATCAATCAGCGACTACTGGATTATAACTCGCGCGACACACATTTCCGCGCGGCCATTATTGGCCTGCTGAACACGTTGGTTGTTGCGGCACTGGGCTGTGTTGCTGCGACTATTCTCGGTGTTGTAATTGGTGTGCTGCGTCTATCCAATAACTGGTTAGTATCGCGCATCATGGCTTTCTACGTGGAAGTATTCCGCAACATTCCAGTGTTGCTGTGGATCCTGTTCATCTTCGCAATCATGACAGACCTGTTTGCAGCACCCAAGGCATTCAGAGGCGACAGCGCAACTAGCCATATGCAGTTGTTTGACAGTGTCGCGTTTACAAATCGCGGGATTTACATCCCGGAACCGCTGTTTAGCAGAGGATTGGGTGATATCCATTTATTCGGCAATTCCAGTATTAGGTTTGATGTCAGCCTTGATCTTTGGGCATTTGTTTTGGTCCTTGGCCTTAGTTTCTGGGCAGCCTTCAAAGTCAAGAAACGTGCGGATCAGATTCAGGATCAGACCGGTAATCGTCCAAAAACTTGGTACTTGCGACTGGGGATCATTGTTGTTCCGACGTTGCTCTTGTTGGTTGCTCTGGGTTTTCACCTTGGCTATCCGGCGCTTAAAGGGTTCAATTTCCAAGGCGGTACTTTCCTGAGAAAATCACTGATTGCACTTTGGCTGGCTTTGTCGCTTTACACAGCTGCATTCATCGCTGAAATCGTTCGGGCTGGGATCATGGCGATCTCAACGGGCCAGACCGAGGCCGCCGAGGCATTGGGGATACGATCTGGTAAGATCATGTCGCTGGTTATTCTGCCACAGGCTTTGCGGGTGATCATCCCGCCGCTGATCTCGAACTATCTGAACCTGACCAAAAACTCGTCTTTGGCCATTGCCGTTGGGTATATGGACATCACCGGAACATTGGGCGGGATCACGATGAACCAGACCGGTAGAGAGCTTGAGAGTATCCTGCTTATGATGCTGGTTTACCTGTCTATCAGCCTGAGCATTTCGGCAGTGATGAACTGGTACAATGAATCCGTCAAACTGGAGGAGCGTTGATATGTCTGATGTAGCTTTTACACGTACTGAAATGCTCTCTGAGCAAGCCCCGCCGGCATCTTCTGTTGGCATTGTCGGATGGTTGCATAGCCGCTTGTTTTCAAGCTGGTTTAATGGGTTCCTGACAGTCATCGTCGTCATTGCCCTGTTCTTTGTTCTGTACGAACTATTGCATTGGGCACTATCTCCGACTTGGAATGGCACGTCTTTGGCTGAATGCCGACAAATTCTTGTGGCTATGGGCCAGGAACAGGGCAATACATTTGGTGCCTGTTGGGGGGTTATCCGAGAACGCTGGGTTCAGCTGATATTTGGATTTTACCCATCAGACCTTTATTGGCGACCAATTGCAGCGTTCGTATTACTAGGTGTGGCACTTGGGCCAATTTTGTTTGCTGACAGGGTTCCCAAACAACTAATCTGGTTCACTGCAGTTTACCCATTCCTGTTCCCCTGGCTTTTATGGGGAGGAGCATTCTGGGTTCCGATTCTGGTAATCTTGGGAATTGTATTTGCCTATCTAGCAAACAAGTTTCTCGCTGGTATTTTCGGGAATTTGGGTGCCTTCATTTCTGCAGTTGTCGTCGCCATTGTTTGGTGGTTGATCCTGATGCCGATGGTTGGCAATGGGCTAAATACAATCATAGGCTCTGTACGTATGGAAAGTACCAGTGTGCGACTGGATGCTGAAATTGTGCGACTTTCTGCAGAGGAAGAAGCTCTCAACCAGCAAATCGAAGAGCTCACTGACACAATTGAAAGTGAACAGGCGGCAAACGAGAGCCGTTATGTTGATGATCCGGACGGTCTGTTGGAGTTTATCCGAGAAATCGGGGCCAAAAAGGAGGCTCTGGCAGAGCTTCATAAACAGTCTGGTAATCTAAGCGAAGAATTGTCAGGTGCTGACAGTTTGAATCGGCGTATTCAAAAGTTGCCAGAGCTGGAGGCACAATACCCTGACGCTTTGGCGTTTGCTGAAAAACTTCGCAGCGAGCTTCCAAAGTCGGTTGCACATGTTTCAATCGATACCGAATTGGAAGCTCTCTTAGAAGAAGTTCGGGAAGGCAAATCAAACGCAACACTTGAAGATACCAGCAAGGTTGTAGAAGTTTTGGAGGCTGAAACAAAGGCGAAGTCATTGAAGGGAGAAATCGCCGGGACTTATCGCGATGTTGCGCTCATTGGGCTCCAACCGGTAGAATCGCGAGATTTTGGTGGCTTCATGCTTTCGATCACCATCGGCGTTGTTGCTATCGCGTGTTCACTGCCTTTGGGCATCGTCATGGCGCTGGGTCGTCAATCTGATCTGATGATTGTCAAATACCTCTGCATCGGTTTTATCGAATTCATCCGAGGCGTTCCGCTGATCACGTTGCTTATCGTGGCGTCGACATTGCTGAATATCTTTTTGCCTCCGGGTACGAATTTCGACATCATCCTGCGGGTGCTGATCATGGTAACGCTGTTTGCCTCGGCCTACATGGCCGAAGTGATCCGCGGCGGTTTGGCGGCCTTACCCAAAGGACAGTACGAAGGAGCCGACAGTTTGGGTCTGGACTACTGGCAGTCGCAGCGGCTGATCATCATGCCGCAGGCGCTGAAAATCTCGATTCCAGGCATCGTGAGCACCTTTATCGGCGTTTTCAAAGATACAACGCTGGTGTCGATTATTGGTCTGCTGGACCCCTTGGGTCTTTCAACTGCAATTCGGGCAAGTGCAGCCTGGAATGGTGTCGTGTGGGAGCTTTACGGCTTTATCGCGCTAATATTCTGGATCTTCTGCTTCTCCATGTCCCGTTATTCCATGTATCTGGAGCGCAAGCTTCAGACTGGCCACAGATAAGGAAACAAAAATATGTCTGAACTGGCTACTGATCGCAAAGCCGATCGTTCAAAAATGAAGGTCTCGGATGAGATCGCCATTGAAATCACCAACATGAACAAATGGTTTGGTTCATTCCATGTGTTGCGTGACATTAACCTAACCGTCAATCAGGGCGAACGGATTGTTATTGCGGGGCCATCCGGCTCTGGTAAATCCACCTTGATCCGCTGTCTGAACGCGCTGGAAGAACACCAGCAAGGCCGCATCACGGTGGATGGAACGGAGTTGTCGAATGACCTTAAGAACATCGACAAAATCCGACGCGAAGTGGGGATGGTGTTTCAGCACTTTAACCTGTTCCCGCATCTGACCATCCTTGAGAACCTGACTTTGGCTCCGATCTGGGTGCGTAAAACCCCCCAGAAAGAGGCCGAAGAAACGGCGATGCATTTCCTGGAAAAGGTGAAAATTCCGGAACAGGCGCTGAAATACCCCGGGCAGTTGTCCGGTGGTCAGCAGCAGCGGGTTGCCATCGCGCGCTCGCTTTGCATGCGTCCGCGGATCATGTTGTTTGATGAGCCGACATCAGCTCTTGACCCGGAAATGATCAAAGAAGTTCTCGATACGATGATCGAGCTTGCCGAAGAAGGCATGACCATGCTGTGCGTCACCCACGAGATGGGCTTTGCCCGTCAGGTGGCGAACCGCGTGATCTTTATGGATGAAGGGCAGATTGTGGAGCAGAACGAACCAGAAGAGTTCTTTAACAATCCACAAAACCCACGCACCCAATTGTTCCTGAGCCAGATTCTCGGACACTAAGAGGCGCAAATACTGTTAGGACAAAGGCGGGCTTTAGGGTTCGCCTTTTTTTGCCTCCGGCGGGAGTATTTCAGACGAGAAGAATTTGGAGCTTTAGCGGTTCATCAGGTCGCGTGGCACAGTGAAGTCCAGAACGTTGCCAGTGCCGGGGCGCAGTCGATTCCAGTCGTCAATGTCAAAACTGACTACCAGTGTGGCGCCTGTGGGATAGTCAAAGAACCGCGCGTGGTCTGGTTTGGAACTCACCAATTGTTCGGCAAATTCAGCTATGCCCGGATTATGTCCTAGCAACAATACCGTTTGGCCGCTGGCTCGGGCAAGGAGCGGCAGCATTTGTTCTGGTCCGGCGTGAAAAAGATCGTCGGTGAACTCTCCCGCTAATGGAACCTTTAACCCGGCAAAGGTTTCGCGGGTGCGCGCCGAGGAGGAGCATAGCACCTGATCCGGTATCCAGCCCTGCGCGCGCATCCAATCGCCTAGGGCTTTGGCTGATCGTCGGCCCCGGCCATTTAGCGGGCGCGCGTGATCGCTGGTGGCAGGGGCGTCCCAGCTGGATTTGGCATGGCGCATCAGGATCAGTGTCTTGGTCATGTTCGGTGAAAGGCCTTCATATGCAAGTTCGATTGTTCGACATTGCGTCCGGCCAACTTGCTGACAGGGCAGGCGCGGCGTGCCAAACAGCCATTGGTCATACAGTCCTGCCCGGCATTGGTTTCCAGATAGGCATGGCAGGCGTCTACGTCGTATCTGTGCGCCGCACTGAGGGCGTCAACCGGGCAAGCGGTTGTGCAAGGTTTGTCCGCGCAGCATTGGCAGGGGCTGAGTGCGTCTGGGGTTGGAACGGCAAGGTTTTCAGAAAATTGCAACGCTCCGCGATAAGACATCATCATCCCAACGGCATCATGGACCAACATGCCAACGGGGCTTTGAAATGCGCGACCAGATGCCAACGCCCAAGCGATAAAGGGTTCGTAAGGCGGCCCGCCAAACGGATAAATCGCCCTGGCATCCAAATGATTTGCCAGCCTGTCCACAACCCGCAACGACCATCGGTCCACCGGGTCAGGCTGTTTGTCCTGCCGCTCGGGTGATGCAGAGAATATCGGCCAAAATGCGGCACCGGTGCCCAGCAGAATCAACGTGCCGTCATTTGGCACCGTTCCCATTACGCTAAGACCAGCCTTATTAGCGTTCTGTTGAACTTCGTCAAATGTCATAGCTTGCCAAACGGTAGTCGCAGGCTCCATCCAAGACGGTTGGGTTTGTCATCCTGCCAGCGCAGACCCACTGTCATGTCGTCATGTCCGCCTTTGGGTTGAGCGACATAGGTGCCCAGCATCCGATCCCAGATCGATAGCGAGAACCCGTAATTGCTGTCGTGTTCATCTTGGTGCACCGAATGATGCACCCGGTGCATATCGGGCGTCACCAATATCAGCCGCAGAATTCGGTCAACAGCAAGCGGTAGGCGAATGTTGGCGTGATTGAACATCGCAGTTCCGTTCAGCAGGATTTCAAACAGCACTACGGCCACCGCTGCCGGGCCGAGCAAATAGACCAATCCGATTTTCAACAGCATCGACAGGCCGATTTCGATGGGATGAAACCGGATCGCCGTTGTTACATCCATATCGCGGTCTGCGTGATGCACCCTGTGCAAACGCCACAGCAACGGGATTTTATGGGTGATCAGGTGCTGCGCCCAGATGGCAAAATCAAGGAACAAGATCACAACCACGATCTCGATCCAACTCGGCCATTCCAAGGCGTTAAACAAACCCCAACCCTGCGCGCCCGCATCTATCGCTGCGCCAACAGCCAGCAATGGCAACCCAAAGGCCAGAGCACGCAGCAGGAGCGTGTTTAGTACCGTCAGTGACACATTGGTTAACCAACGCCTAACGCGAGGCTGTGAGCGCGGTTTGCGCGGCGCCAGGGCCTCGGCAATAGCGAACAGTAAAAACAGACCCAGAAAGACCGTCAGGCGAAGCGTTAACTCATTTTCCATTCTTTGAATGTATAGTGCGCCACGCAAACGGCAAGACGCTGTTTGGTCAAGTGGCGCGGATTAGCGACCCGGCCCCATGTTCGGTAAACAGCTCCAGCAAACAGGCATTTGGTGCACGGCCATCCAGAATGACCACAGCGCGCACGCCACCTTCGATGGCATTCAGCGCGGTTTCGGTTTTTGGAATCATACCACCGGCAATTGTACCTTCCGCGATCATCTGGCGGATTTGGCCTGTCTTCAACTCGGTCATGACATTGCCGTCGCCGTTTTTGACACCAGAAACATCGGTCAACAACAGCAACCGGTCCGCCCTGAGTTCTGCCGCAATGGCCCCTGCCGCAGTGTCACCATTCACATTGAACGTTTCGCCATTGCGCCCAACCCCCAGCGGCGCGATTACTGGGATCATATCGGTGTCAAACAGGTTCCGCAGCACAGTTGTGTCAATTTCCGCGGGTGTGCCAACAAATCCAAGTGCCGGGTTGGTCTGATCACAGATCATTAGGTTGGCGTCCTTACCCGACAGGCCCACGGCGGTTCCACCCTGCGCATTGATCGCCTGAACGATGCGTTTGTTCACAAGACCTGACAGCACCATTTCGACAACTTCAACCGTGGCCTTATCACTGACTCGCTTGCCATCGACAAAAGTTGACTGAATATCCAGCTTGTCCAGCATCGCATTGATCATCGGCCCGCCACCATGCACGATAACCGGGTTCAGCCCGACTTGTTGCATCAACACGATATCACGGGCAAAGCTATCCATCGCTTGGTCGCTGCCCATGGCATGGCCACCCAGTTTGATCACCACGGTCGCGCCGGTATAGCGCTGCAGATAGGGCAACGCACTTGAGAGGGTTTCTGCGGTGGCAATCCAGTCCTGGTTCATATTGCGTGTCTTCATTGTTTGTGATCCCTTTGCGGGGTCTGTGTTACGCGGTTCGCAAGCCAGTGCCAAGTGGGCCGTTGCAGATAGGTTTGACGGTGTTACAGTCACACTGAAACGCCAGACAAAAAGGGTAGAGATGTCTCAGAAAACCTTGTTGCTAACTGGTGCCAGCCGTGGAATTGGCCATGCCACCGTGCGCCGGTTCAATTCCGAAGGCTGGCGCGTGATCACCTGCTCGCGTGCGGCGTTTCCGGCTGAATGCCCTTGGGGTGGAGGCCAGGACAATCACGTGCAACTCGACCTGAGCGATCCGGCAGACACGATCAACGCTGTGGGCGCCATTCAGGAAATGGTGGGCGGGCGGCTGGATGCTTTGGTCAACAATGCAGGTATTTCGCCGAAAGGGCCGGAGGGTGAGCGGCTAAACACGCTGGACACGGATCTGATGACTTGGGGCAAAGTGTTCCACGTTAACTTTTTTGCCTCGGTGGTTCTGGCGCGTGGCCTTAAGGACGAACTGGCGGCTGCCAAGGGATCGGTGGTTAATGTAACGTCAATTGCAGGCTCGCGCGTGCATCCATTTGCGGGGGCGGCCTATTCCACGTCCAAAGCGGCGCTGGCGGCTTTAACGCGAGAAATGGCACATGATTTTGGGCCTTTGGGCGTGCGGGTCAATGCAATTGCTCCGGGCGAAGTTGAAACGGCGATCCTGTCACCCGGCACCGACAAAATCGCAGAAAAACTGCCTTTACAACGACTTGGCCAACCCGAAGAGGTCGCGGATGCCATCTTTTTCTTATGCTCAGAAAGAAGCTCTTATATCTCTGGAACCGAAATCGAGGTGAACGGCGCTCAGCACGTTTGATTGGGTTTGCAATGTGCGCATGATTGAAGTTGAGCCCGCAAACCGACGATCCAGCTTCAGGACAAAGTGGTGATGATACTGCGCAAGGTTGCGATACCATCGCCTTTTTCGGACGATGTGAGCACGATTTCAGGGTAAGAGGCCGGGTGTTTGGACAGAACGCTACGCACTTGGTTCAGAACTGCGGTGCGGTCTTTTTCCTTAACCTTGTCGGCCTTGGTCATCACGCATTGAAAAGTTACCGCCGAACTATCCAGCAATGACATGATTTCTTCGTCCACGGATTTGATCCCGTGGCGCGCATCAATCAACACAAACGCCCGGCGCAGTGTCTGACGGCCCGATAGGTATTGCTTTAGCAAACGTTGCCATTTTTCGATCACAGGGATCGGCGCATTGGCAAAGCCATAACCCGGCAAGTCGACCAGATACAGGTCAGGCCCTTGGGTGAAATAGTTTATTTCTTGCGTGCGTCCCGGCGTGTTTGAGGCCCGCGCCAGCCCCTTGCGTCCGGTCAGGGCGTTGATCAGCGTTGATTTACCAACGTTTGAGCGTCCGGCAAAACACACTTCCATCCGGTCTGCAGGCGGCAGGCCGGACATAGCGACGACACCTTTTACGAACTCGGAATCACCGGCAAAAAGCTTGCGGCCAAGTTCGGCAGTATAGGCGTCTGGCTCTTCGGCCAGTGGAAACTGCATCTGCATCATAAGGGGGTCACCGTATCACCAATGCGAATATCGCCGCCGCGTACGACTTCGGCGCGAATACTGAAATCACGATGGCCCCAATGGTCCAGGGCGTCCAGTGTGTCTGCGTCGCGTATTCCGGTTTCGGGGTTGGCTGTTGTTGCAAGGCAGCGGTCAGTACGTTCGCGGCCCCGCAGGACCACGTCGCCGATCTGGACCTCTTGGTCGATCCAGTCAAATTCTTGCCATTCGGGCAAGCCGTCAAACCAGATATTCCCACGCCAACGATTGATCGAAAGATCATGACCTATCTGTCCTTCGACCGCGCGGTGAGATGTCATGCTGCACAGGGTAACCGAAGGGAAATCGCTATCGGTCATACCGCGACCTGGTACCCGCACAATCCGGGTGGATGCCGCGCGGTCCGGGGGCATCAACGGGCGCACCCAACCCAGAAATGCGCAAGTGTCACCATCCGGATCAAAGGTCAGATCAGGTTGGTCGGGATGAGTCAGCGTTACAAGTCCCAGTGCCTCGTCCAGCTGCGCGTTGATCGCCGACAGCTTTGGCGCTTTAGAGCCGGTGCTGAAATTTGCACAACGCGACCAGACCAAATTGTTGGCTTTGGACATCTCGTGTGCAACGGC